>DATEJJ010000795.1:0-25374 GCA_035278125.1 Rugosimonospora sp. | reverse complement strand
GGCCGCGCTGCGCGCCGGTGCCGGTACGCGGCGCGGGGACGACCTGGACGATCCGTGGGGCCGCGGCGACGGCTTCTTCCGGCGGGTGGCCGACGAGATCGAGCAGTCGGTACGCCCGCTGGCCGCGCTGCTGCTCCCCGGCTGACGCCCACCTACACTCGGACGGTGAGTTCCTCAGGGAGCATCCGCACGCGCGTGCGGCACCTCTGGTCCGGGCTGCTCGCCTCCGGCGCGCTGCTGGTCGTCGGGCTGCCGCTGGCCGCGGTGCTGCGGGGCGGCGCGGCTACGGCCGGATTCGCCGCGGGCGTGGTCCTGGTGGCGGCCAGCTACACGGTGTCCAGCCTGGCCATCGCGTGGGCCGACCGGATCGCGCCGCGCCTGGTCATGCCGGTCGGGCTGGCCACCTACGTGGTCAAGTTCGCGCTGATCGGCGTGCTCATGTGGGTGATCGCGGGTACCGGCTGGTCCGGGCTGCCGGCGATGGGCATCGCGGTGATGGCCGCGGTGCTGACCTGGGTGGTCGCCCAGTCGTGGTGGACCTGGCGCGCGCGCATCTTGTACGTCGACGCCTGATTCGCGGGACCGATCGCTCCGTTTCGTGGCCAAGGACACAACAGTGCGCGAAGCTGCGTACCAAGGGCCCGCTTCGCGCGTTAGACGTCTAGATAACGGTCTGGTGTCCGTTAACAGACTTCTAACCCCTCGTGGTCTAGCCAAAATGTGTGGCCGTAGTAACGTGTGACCCGCACCGGAGACACCCGGCCCGAAGATCCTGGCCACCCCCGCAGGCAAGCGCCGCGGGGGTCGAGTCACACCTTCCCTGAGCCGACTGATATGGTTCGCGCGTCATGGCCGGTGACCAGTCCCCCAAACGACGTCGCGATGCCGCATCCGACGTCCAGCAGGGCTGGACAGCCGTGAGCTACCTGATCGCCGGGATCGGCTTCTGGGGGTTCGTCGGCTGGCTCGTCGACCACTGGCTGCACACGAGGGGGATCGCGACGGCGATCGGGTCGATCGGCGGCTCGGTGCTCGGGGTGTACATGATCGTGAAGAAGATGGGGGCCTGACCGCCGTCGGGCGGTGGCGAGACGACGAAGGATGGTGCGGTGACCGGACAGGCAACCGTTCTCGCGGCGAGCATTCCGTGGCCGCCCAGCGTGAACGACTTCTACCTGCCCAGCCTGACCAGCGGTACGTACCCGTGGCTGACCAAATTCACTCTCCTGGTCTGGCTCGCGGTGGCGCTCATCATCGTGTTCTTCCTGGTCGCCTACCGGAACCCGAAACTGGTTCCGGGTAAGGCGCAGTGGCTCGCCGAGTCGATCTACAACTTCGGTCGCGACTCGGTGGCCCGGGACGTCATCGGCGTCGAGGGGGTGCGCTTCGCGCCCTACCTGACCACCCTGTTCTGCTTCGTCCTCGTCACCAACCTCTTCGGGATCATCCCGTTCCTGCAGATCTCGCCGAACGCGCACATCGCGTTCCCGGCTCTCCTCGCGTTCATTTCCTGGGTGCTCTACCTGTACCTGGGCGTACGCAAGCACGGCTTTCTCGGCTACCTGAAGTTCGTGACGATCGTTCCCGGCGTACCGTGGCCGATGCTGCTGCTGGTGGCGCCGCTGGAGTTCCTCTCGACGATTCTGCTGCGCCCGTTCACGCTCTCGCTGCGTCTATTCGCCAACATGTTCGCCGGCCATGTGGTACTGCTGGTCTTTACCCTGGGCGGCTTCGTACTCGCGAACTCGAGCGCGCTTTTCATCAAGCCGATATCGGTCGTCTCCTGGCTGATGGCCATCCTGTTGACCTTCTTCGAACTGCTGATCGCCGTGCTCCAGGCGTACGTGTTCGCGCTGCTCACCGCGAGCTACGTCCAGGGCGCACTTGCTGAAGATCACTGAGACAATCCGGATAACTGACCTCGGAAAACCGTACGTTCCACGTGAGCACTCACGTGGTAGACCCAGGAGGAACTCCCAAATGAGCATGGCAGAAGTAAGCGGCAGCCTCAGCGCGATCGGTTACGGCCTGGCCGCCATTGGCCCGGGTATCGGCGTCGGTCTCGTGTTCGCCGCCTACATCCAGTCCACTGCCCGCCAGCCCGAATCGGCCGGCCTGACCCGGACCTACCTGTTCCTGGGCTTCGCGGTGGTCGAGGCGCTCGCGCTGCTGGGCATCGCGTTCGGCTTCGTTTTCACCGGCGCCCTGACCAAGTAAAGCCGTACGGACGCAGGAGGTGCCGGTGCGCATTCTCGCTGAGGGGACACCCAACCCGGTCATTCCGATCTGGCAGGAGATCGTCGTCGGGACGATCGCCTTCGCCCTGCTGTGCTACGTGCTGATGAAGTACGTCTTCCCCCGGATGGAGCAGACCTTCCGCGCCCGGGTGGAGGCGATCGAGGGCGGCATCCGGCGGGCCGAGGAGCGGCAGGCCGAGGCGCAGGCGCTGTTCGAGCAGTACAAGCGCCAGCTCGCCGAGGCGCGTACCGAGGCCGCGCAGATCCGCGACCAGGCCCGGGCCGACGCCGCCGGTATCCGCGAGGAGATGCTGGCCCAGGCCCGGGAGGAGAGCGACCGGATCATCGCGGCCGGGCGCGAGCAGCTGGACGCGCAGCGGGCCACCATCCTCCGGGAGGTACGGGCCGAGCTGGGCAACGTGGCTGTCGAGCTGGCCAGCCGGATCGTGGGTGAGTCGCTGGCCGACGAGGCGCGCCAGCGCGGCACCATCGACCGGTTCCTGGACGAGCTCGAAGCGACGGGCGGCCGGTGATGCAGCCCGACCGCGAGTCGTACCGGCCGGCGGCGCAGCGCCTCGCCGCGCAGTTCGCCGAGGCGTCGCCGGACACGCTGGTCAGCGCGTCCGACGAGCTGCTGGCCGTGGGGCGGCTGCTGGGCCGGGAGCCCCGGCTGCGGCGCGCGCTGGCCGACCCGGCACGCCCGGCCGAGCAGCGGGTCGAGCTGCTGCGCTCGATCCTGTCCGGCAAGGTGGACGGCGAGGTGGTCGAGCTGGCCACCGCGCTGGTGGGCGCCCGCTGGGCGTCGGCCGCCGACCTGCTCGACGCGGTGGAGCGGCTCGGCGTGGACGCGCTGCTCGCCGCCGCCGACAAGGGCGGGGAACTGCCCGAGGTGGAGGACGAGCTGTTCCGCTTCGGGCAGGTGGTGGACGGCTCACCGGAGCTGGCCGCCACGCTCGGCGACCCGATCGCGCCGGTCGAGCAGCGGGCCAGCCTCACCGACGACCTGCTGGGGAGCAGGGCGCGGCCGGTGACGGTACGGCTGGTACGGGTCGCGCTGGCCGGGTTCGGCGGGCGCGGCTTCTCGTCCTCGCTGGGGCGCCTGGTGGAGCTGGCCGCGGCGCGTCGGGAGGAGCAGGTGGCGTACGTCGTCGCCGCGGCACCCCTGTCCGAGCAGGACGAGGCGCGCCTGGGCGCCCGCCTGGCCGAGATGTACGGTCGGGGGGTATCCCTCAAGATCACCGTGGACCCGAAGATCATCGGTGGGTTGAGCGTCCAGGTAGGCAGTGATCTCTACGACGGGACCGTGGTGCGCCGGCTGGCCGAGATCCGCAGCGCCCTCACCAAGTGATCGACCGACGTACCGACGTGTCCGCGCGAGCTGATCCTCACGGGAAGAGCGGCCTCCGGCCGCACCTGATCCTCACGGGAGGAGCGGCCTCCGGCCGCACGAGAGATATGAGGGGAAGTAGCAGATGGCCGAGTTGACCATCTCCGCAGACGAGATCCGCGGGGCGCTGGAGCGTTACGCCACGTCGTACACGCCGAAGATCTCCCGCGAGGAGGTCGGCACGGTTGCCGACGCCGGTGACGGTATCGCCCACGTCGAGGGCCTGCCCTCGACCATGGCGAACGAGCTGCTGGAGTTCGGGGACGGGACGCTCGGCGTCGCGCTGAACCTCGACGTGCGCGAGATCGGTGTGGTGATCCTGGGCGACTTCGCCGGGATCGAGGAGGGTCAGCGCGTCAAGCGCACCGGCCGGGTGCTGTCGGTACCCGTCGGGGACGCCTTCCTCGGCCGCGTGGTGGACCCGCTGGCCAACCCGATCGACGGCCTCGGCGAGGTCGCCAACGAGGGCTTCCGCGAGCTGGAGCTGCAGGCGCCCAACGTGATGGCGCGCCGCAAGGTCAACGAGCCGCTGCAGACCGGTATCAAGGCGATCGACGCGATGACGCCGATCGGGCGCGGCCAGCGCGAACTGATCATCGGGGACCGCAAGACCGGCAAGACCACGGTCGCCATCGACACGATCATCAACCAGCGCGCCAACTGGAAGTCCGGCGACCCGAAGAAGCAGGTGCGCTGCATCTACGTGGCGATCGGCCAGAAGGGCTCCACCATCGCGTCCGTGAAGGGCACGCTGGAGGAGCACGGGGCGATGGAGTACACCACGATCGTGGCGGCGCCGGCCTCCGACCCGGCCGGGTACAAGTACCTCGCGCCGTACACCGGCTCGGCCATCGGCCAGCACTGGATGTACGCGGGCAAGCACGTGCTCATCGTCTTCGACGACCTGTCCAAGCAGGCCGAGGCGTACCGCGCGGTGTCGCTGCTGCTGCGCCGCCCGCCGGGCCGCGAGGCGTACCCGGGCGACGTGTTCTACCTGCACTCCCGGCTGCTGGAGCGGTGCGCGAAGCTGTCCGACGAGATGGGCGGCGGCTCGATGACCGGTCTGCCGATCATCGAAACCAAGGCCAACGACATCTCGGCGTACATCCCGACCAACGTCATCTCCATCACGGACGGCCAGATCTTCCTGGAGTCGGACCTGTTCAACTCCGGCGTACGCCCCGCGATCAACGTGGGTACCTCGGTGTCCCGGGTGGGTGGCGACGCGCAGATCAAGCCGATGAAGCGGGTGGCCGGCCGGCTGCGGCTGGACCTGGCCCAGTTCCGCGAGCTGGAGGCGTTCGCCGCGTTCGCATCCGACCTGGACCGCGCGTCCCGGGCCCAGCTGGAGCGGGGTACCCGCCTGGTCGAGCTGCTCAAGCAGCACAACTACAACCCGTACCCGGTGGAGGAGCAGGTCATCTCCATCTGGATCGGTACCGAAGGCAAGGTCGACGACATCCCGGTGGCGGAGGTACGCCGGTTCGAGACCGAGTTCCTGGAGTACCTGCGCCGCCAGCACAAGGACCTGCTCGCCTCGATCGCGGACGGCAAGCTGGACGACGACATGCTGGCCAAGCTGGATGGGGCGCTGGCATCCTTCAAGCAGAACTTCCTCGCCCAGGAGCACCCGGACCGGATCAACGAGCCGGCGCCCGAGCCGATGGCCGAGGGCGTCGAGTCGCAGGAAGCGGTGACCCAGGTGATCCCGCCGGTGTCCGGGCAGTAGCGCGATGCCCGCCCAACTCCAGACGCTGCGCCGGCGGATCCGCACGGTCAAGTCCACCAAGAAGATCACCAAGGCGCAGGAGCTGGTGGCGACCAGCCGCATCGCCAAGGCGCAGGAGCGCATGCTCGCCTTCCGCCCGTACGCCGACGCGATCACGCACGTGCTCAGCGCGCTGGCCACCAACGCCACGCTCGACCACCCGCTGCTGGTACCCCGTCCCCGGATCCGCCGGGCCGGGGTACTGCTGATCACCAGCGACCGGGGGCTGTGCGGCGCGTACAACGCCAACGCCATCCGTACCGCCGAGCAGCTGATCGCCCGGCTCAAAGCGAACGGCAGTGATGTCCTGCTCTACCTCGTCGGCCGCAAGGGCGTGTCGTACTACCGGTTCCGGAACCGGCCCATCGAGGCGAGCTGGACCGGCTTCTCCGAGCGGCCCGGCTTCCTCAACGCCCGGGAGATCGGCGAGACCCTGGTCACCGCGTTCCTCGACGGCGCGGACGACAGCCTCGACCACCCCGGGCCGGACGGTGTCCACGGCATCGACGAGCTGCACGTGGTATCGACGCAGTTCAAGTCGTTGATGACCCAGACGCCGGAGGCGCGGCTGCTCGCACCGCTCGCCACCGAGCGCAAGGAGGGGCTGCTGCCGGCGTACGAGTTCGAGCCCGACCCGGACACGCTGCTCGCCGCGATGCTGCCCAAGTACATCAACAACCGCATCTTCGCCGCGCTGCTGTCCTCGGCGGCCAGCGAATCGGCGTCCCGGCGGCGCGCCATGAAGAGCGCCACCGACAACGCCGAAGAGTTGATCAAGAAGTACACGCGCGATATGAACTCGGCTCGCCAGGCTGGGATCACCCAAGAGATCAGTGAGATTGTCGGCGGGGCCAACGCCCTCGCCGCGGCGGGAAGGCAAGACTGATGACTGCTGCTGTGGATACCGAGGCCAGGGCCGGTGTGGGTCGGGTAACCCGGGTGATCGGCCCGGTCGTCGACGCCGAGTTTCCGCGCGACGCGATGCCCGACATGTTCAACGCGCTCAAGGTCGACGTGGAGCTGGCCGAGGGCACGAAGACGCTGACGCTGGAGGTCGCGCAGCACCTGGGCGACAACATGGTGCGGGCCATCTCCATGCAGCCCACCGACGGCCTGGTACGCGGCGCTGCGGTCACCGACACCGGCGGCCCGATCTCGGTACCCGTCGGTGACGTCACGCGCGGGCACGTGTTCAACGCGATCGGCGACTGCCTCAACCTCAAGGAGGGGGAGAAGCTCGACGTCAAGGACCGCTGGGGGATCCACCGCCACGCGCCGGACTTCAAGGATCTACAGCCCAAGACCGAGATGCTGGAGACCGGTATCAAGGTGCTTGACCTGCTGACCCCGTACGTCAAGGGCGGCAAGATCGGCCTGTTCGGCGGCGCGGGCGTGGGCAAGACGGTGCTGATCCAGGAGATGATCTACCGGGTCGCGCAGAACTTCGGTGGTACCTCGGTCTTCGCCGGCGTCGGCGAGCGGACCCGTGAGGGCAACGACCTGATCACGGAGATGACCGAGACCGGCGTCATCGACAAGACTGCGCTGGTCTTCGGCCAGATGGACGAACCGCCGGGTACCCGGCTTCGGGTGGCGCTGTCCGCGCTGACCATGGCCGAGTACTTCCGGGACGTGCAGAACCAGGAGGTGCTGCTGTTCATCGACAACATCTTCCGGTTCACCCAGGCCGGCTCCGAGGTGTCCACCCTGCTCGGCCGGATGCCCAGCGCCGTCGGGTACCAGCCGACGCTCGCCGACGAGATGGGCGAGCTGCAGGAGCGGATCACGTCGGTACGGGGCCAGGCGATCACCTCGATGCAGGCGATCTACGTACCCGCCGACGACTACACCGACCCGGCCCCGGCGACCACCTTCACCCACCTGGACGCGACCACCAACCTGGAGCGGTCCGTCTCCGACAAGGGGATCTACCCCGCGGTGGACCCGCTGGCCTCCAGCTCCCGCATCCTCGCCCCTGAATATGTGGGCCGGGAGCACTACGCGGTCGCCTCCGAGGTGAAGCGGATCCTCCAGCGGTACCGGGACCTACAGGACATCATCGCGATCCTGGGCATGGACGAACTGTCCGAAGAGGACAAGATCACGGTGGGTCGGGCCCGCCGGATCGAGCGCTTCCTGTCCCAGAACACGTTCGTAGCCGAACAGTTCACCGGAATCCCCGGCTCCTTCGTACCGGTGAAGGAGACCATCGAGGCGTTCAAGCGGTTGACGGAGGGCGACTTCGATCACTTCCCTGAGCAGGCATTCTTCATGTGCGGCGGGATCGAAGACCTGGAGCGTAAGGCACACGAGCTGATGAAGGACGACTGATCGGGTACTCAGGGCCTCTCCTTACTCATTGATGATCTGGGGAGGCCCGGGGTGCCGGATGCGCCGACGAGTGATTAGACTGAGTGCAGTCGCACCTGCATCTGCACTTGCACGTGAAGGGAGCGCGGGCGGTGGCAAACCTGCTGCACGTTGACCTGGTGTCGGTTGACGAGAAGGTCTGGTCCGGTGAGGCCGAGATGCTCGTTGCCCGCACGACAGAGGGTGAGCTGGGCGTACTGCCCGGACACGCGCCCCTGCTGGGTCAGCTCGCGGAGCCGAGCCAGGTGCGGATCAAGCGACCCGAGGGCGAACTCGCGTACGACGTGGCCGGCGGCTTCCTGTCCGTGACCGACGAGGGCGTGACCGTGCTCGCCGAGAGCTGCCAGCCGGCAGAAGCGCCCGCAGGACATTGACGGGCCGACACCGATGAAGATCGTGGAGTGGATCGGAATCGGTGTCATCATCGTGCTGTCCGTGCTCGTGGTCCTCTTCGCCCGGCGGGAGATCATCGCGCGCGGCGGTACCGTCGAGGTCAGCTTCCGCCTCTCCACCCTGGTACCCGGCCGCGGCTGGTCACCCGGCGTGGCCCGGTTCACCGGCGACGAGATGCGCTGGTACCGCGTGTTCAGCCTGTCGGTACGCCCGAGCCGCACGCTGTCCCGACGCAACCTCGCGGTGGACCGCCGCCGCCCCCCGGAGCCGGCGGAGCAGCTCGTACTCCCGGCGGACTGGGTGGTGCTCCGCTGTACGGCGGCAGACGCGCAGACGCCCGTCGAGATCGCGATGGCGCAGGCAGCATTGACGGGTTTCATGTCCTGGATCGAGGCCGCTCCCCCCGGAGGGGCCTCGATCCGTTTCGCCGCCCGCTGAACCGGTCACGCTCGACACGGCGGCGATTTTTGGTCATACTTTTGACTATGACGACATTGCCGCTCGGCGAGGTGAAGACGCACCTGTCCGAACTCGTGGGCAGGGTCCACGATCACCACGAGCGGGTGACAGTGACGGTGCACGGTCGCCCTTCTGCGGTGCTGGTGTCGGTGGAGGACCTGGAGCAGTTGGAAGAGACGCTCTCGATTCTCCGTGATCCGGCGACCCTGCGGCGGCTCGCTGAATCCGACGCCGAGTTGGCGCGGGGCGAAGAGGTATCAGCTGAGGATCTTGCCGAAACGCTGCGCCAGCGCCGTTCCTCGGCGGCGTGAGCGAGGGGCAGGCGCCCGAGCCGTACAAGCTGCGGACAACACCGACGGTCCGGCGCGCGCTCGCCGAGCGGCTCCCCGAAGCGGTGGCGGTTGCCGCGTACGAGTTCATGACCGGGCCACTGATCCGCGAGCCATACCGGGTCGGCAAGCGGCTGCTCCCGCCGTTGGCGGACCGGTTCATCGCCCGACGCGGGACGTACCGCGTCATCTACCGGATTGACGATGCCACTCGCACCGTGACCGTGGTGGACGTCGATCACCGCCGTGACGTCTACCGCGCCTAGCTGCCGTCCCGACGGTCGCCGCCGGGGCGCCAGAGGACGTCGCCGCCCGGGTTGGCTGTGCGGCTCAGGATGAACAGCAGGTCCGACAGGCGGTTGAGGTACCGCACGGCGAGCGGGTTGGTACGGTCCGGGTCCTGCTCGTACAGGCTCCAGGCGGTACGCTCCGCGCGCCGGGCGATCGTACGGGCCGTGTGCAGGAGCGCCGCGCCGAGCGTACCGCCGGGCAGGATGAACGAGTCCAGTTTGGACAGTCGGGAGTTGTACTCGTCGCACCAGCCTTCCAGCCGGGTGACGTAAGGTTCGCTGATCCGCAGCGGCGGGTACTTCGGCTCCGCCGCGATCGGGTTGGACAGGTCGGCGCCCACGTCGAACAGGTCGTTCTGCACCACCGCCAGCACCTCGCGGACCTCGTCCGGGAGTTGGCCGAGGGCCAGAGCGACACCGATCGCGGCATTGCACTCGTCGGTGTCGGCGTACGCCGCGATGCGCGGATCGGTCTTGGCGACCCGGGATCCGTCGCCGAGTGCGGTGGTACCGGCGTCGCCGGTCTTGGTGTAGATGCGGGTGAGGTGGACAGCCATGCCGTCGAGCGTACGTGGGGCTCCTACGATGGCTGGCGTGGACATCATCCAGGTGGCGGGTGGCGCTCGGCTGGCCGGTGAGGTCGCCGTGTGCGGCGCGAAGAACTCCGCTCTGAAGCTGATGGCCGCGGCGCTGCTGGCGCCGGGCGAGACGGTGATCACCAACGTGCCGCGGATCACGGACATCCTGGTCATGGCGGAGGTGCTGCGCCGGCTGGGCTGCGCGGTCGCGTTCGCCGACGGGGTGGTGACCATCCAGGTACCCGACGAGCCCGGCACCGAGGCCGACTATGACCTGGTACGGCGGCTGCGGGCGTCGATCTGCGTGCTGGGGCCGCTGCTGGCGCGGCGCGGGTACGTGCGGGTGGCGCACCCGGGCGGCGACGCGATCGGGTCGCGCGGGCTGGACATGCACGTGGCCGGGCTGGCCCGGATGGGTGCGGACATCGCGGGGGAGCACGGGTTCGTGATCGCCTCGGCACCCAAGGGGCTGCACGGCGCGACGATCTGGCTGGACTTCCCGAGCGTGGGTGCGACCGAGAACCTGCTGATGGCGGCGGTACTCGCGGACGGGGTCACGGAGATCGACAACGCGGCGCGCGAGCCGGAGATCGTGGACCTCTGCGAGATGCTGGCCGCGATGGGCGCCAAGATCGACGGCGTGGGTACGGCGAAGCTGACGGTGGCGGGGGTACCGGCGCTGCAGCCGGTGCGCCACGCCACGGTGGGCGACCGGATCGTGGCGGGTACCTGGGCGTTCGGGGCGGCGATGACGCGCGGGGACCTGACGGTACGCGGGGTGCACCCGGGGTTCCTGGAGATCGCGCTGGACAAGCTGGTCAGTTCGGGTGCCGAGGTGAGCACGGAGCCGGGCGCGTTCCGGGTACGCATGGAGCGGCGGCCGTACGCGGTGGACGTGTCCACGCTGCCGTTCCCCGGATTCGCGACGGACCTGCTGCCGATGGCGGTCGGGTTGGCGGCGGTCAGCGAGGGTACCTCGATGATCACGGAGAACATCTTCGACGGCCGGTTCATGTTCATCAACGAGATGACCCGCCTCGGCGCGGAGATCCGGACGGACGGGCACCACGCGGCGGTGCACGGCAAGGAGCGGCTGTCCAGCGCGCCGGTCCGGGCGACGGACATCCGAGCGGGCGCGGGGCTGGTGATGGCGGCGTTGTGTGCCGACGGGCTGACGGAGATCAGCAACGTGCACCACATCGACCGCGGGTACCCGGACTTCGTCGCTGATCTCCGTGCCGTCGGTGCGGACGTCGCCCGCACCACCGCCCCCGACGACGAACCCTTCACGTTCTGACGGCGCCGGGGGCGGTTGCGGCGGGATCAGGTGTCGGAGGCGTTGCGCCAGCGGAAGGTGCGCAGGGCCAGAACCAGGCCGCCGACCGCCCAGGCGGCCAGGACCAGGGCCACCCGACCGTTCTCCCAGGTGTGCGCGGGCTCGAACGCGGCGGACGAGGCGGGCAGGAACACCGAGCGGTACCCCTGCGCGATCCACTTCAGCGGGAAGAACGCGCCGATGTGCTGCAGCCACTGCGGCTGGTTCGTGAAGACGAAGTACACGCCGGAGATGAACTGCAGGATCAGCGCGACCGGGGTGATGGTCGCCGGTGCGGCGCGGCCGGTGCGCGGGATCGAGGAGAACGCGATCCCCAGCAGCGAGCCGGCGGTCACCCCGAGCAGCGTGACCCAGGCGAACGTGGCCCAGCCGCTGGCAGTGGTCGGCAGGTCAACCTTGCCCAGCACGCTGGCGATGACCAGCAGCACCAGGGACTCGAACACGACCATGGCCAGGACCATGACGATCTTCCCGACGAAGTACGACGCGGGCGGCATCGGCGTGCCCTGCAGCCGCTTGAGGATGCCCTTGTCGCGCTCGACCGCGATCTGGATGGCCAGGGTCTGGAAGCTGACCCCGAACATGCCGGCGGCCAGGATGCCGGGCACGAAGTACCGCGCGAAGGTGAGACCACCATTGATCTTGTACGTGCCGATGATGGAGCCGAACAGGAAGAGCAGGATCACCGGGAACGCGAGCGTGAAGACCACGGATTCGCGCTGCCGGAAGAACTCCTTGACCTCCAGCCGCCCGCGCTCCCAACCGATGCGCGCCGCGTGTACCGGCCCGCTGCCCGCGCGTACCGCCGCCGTTGTCATCGGGCCGCCCTTTCGCCGTTGCTGATCATTGCCAGGTAGATGTCCTCCAGGGTGGGCCGGGCCACGGTCAGACCGGGTACCTCGCCGCCGAACTGCGCCGCCAGCTTGGTCACCAGCGCGGTGGGCGTGTCGGTGCGCTCCTGCGTACGGCCGTTGGGGCCGTCCCAGCTCACCACGGTGGCGGCGGTGTCCCGGCCGCCGAGCGTGGCGGGGGTACCCACCTCGACCATGCGACCGCCGTCGATGACCCCGACCCGGTGCGCCAGCGCCTCGGCCTCGGCGAGGTAGTGCGTGGTGAGCAGGATGGTGGTGCCCTCGGCGGAGAGCAGCCGGATCAGTTCCCAGAACTCCTGGCGCGCCTGCGGGTCGAAGCCGGTGGTCGGCTCGTCCAGGAACAGCAGCTCCGGGTCGCCGATGACGCCGAGCGCGACATCCAGCCGGCGTCGCTGGCCGCCGGAGAGGGTACCCGCCCGGGCGTCCGCCTTCTCCGTCAGCCCGACCGCCTCGATCACCTCGGCCGGCTTGCGTGGCGCCGGGTAGTACCTCGCGAAGTGCCGGACCACCTCGCGTACGGTCAGCGCCTCGAACTCGCCGGTGGTCTGCAGCACGATGCCGGTACGGGCGCGCCACTGGCGGGTGGGCCGGCGCGGGTCGGTACCCAGCACGTCCACCTCGCCACCGGTGCGCTGCCGGTACCCCTCCAGGATCTCCACGGTGGTGGTCTTGCCGGCCCCGTTGGGCCCCAGTAACGCGAAGCACTCGCCGCGGCGTACGTCCAGGTCCAGCCCGTCGACGGCGGCGTGCTCGCCATAGGTTTTGCGCAACCCGCGTACCCGGATCGCGAGATCGTCGTCCATGCCACACAGCTTGGCGCACGGCCCGGCCGGGCATCGACCGCCCCCGGATGGAATCCGCCAACCCACCCACGGGTTGAGAGCAAACTCACCGCCCACCTGAGTTACCGCTAAGTAAACTCCGAGCATGGCGTTTCGACTGGACCAGCCGGACCGGCCGTGGGTGATGCGCACCTACGCCGGGCACTCCTCCGCGGCCGCCTCCAACGCCCTGTACCGCAGGAACCTGGCCAAGGGGCAGACCGGCCTGTCGGTGGCGTTCGACCTGCCCACGCAGACCGGGTACGACCCGGATCACGAACTGGCCCGGGGCGAGGTGGGCCGGGTGGGGGTGCCGGTCGCGCACCTGGGCGACGCGCGGGCACTCTTCGACGGCATCCCGCTGGCGGACGCCAACACGTCGATGACCATCAACGCCACGGCCATGTGGCTACTGTCGCTGTACGTGGTGGTTGCGGGCGAGCAGGGCTGCCTGCCCGCCGACCTGAAGGGCACCACGCAGAACGACATCGTCAAGGAGTACCTGTCCCGCGGCACGTACATCTTCCCGCCCGGACCGTCGCTGCGCCTGACCACGGATACCATCGCCTGGACGGTCACCAACTGTCCACAGTGGAATCCGGTGAACATCTGCTCGTACCACCTGCAGGAGGCGGGTGCCACGCCGGTGCAGGAGGTGGCCTTCGCGCTGGCCACGGCGATCGCGGTGCTGGACGCGGTACGCGAGTCGGGGCAGGTGCCCGAGGAGCGCTTCGGTGACGTGGTGGCGCGCATCTCGTTCTTCGTCAACGCGGGCGTGCGCTTCGTCGAGGAGATGGCGAAGATGCGCGCCTTCGGCGAACTGTGGGACCGGATCACCCGGGACCGGTACGGGGTGGCCGACCCGAAGCAGCGCCGGTTCCGGTACGGGGTGCAGGTCAACTCGCTGGGCCTGACCGAGGCGCAGCCGGAGAACAACGTGCAGCGCATCGTGCTGGAGATGCTCGGCGTGACGCTGTCCCGGAGCGCCCGCGCCCGCGCCGTACAGCTGCCCGCCTGGAACGAGGCGCTGGGCCTGCCCCGGCCGTGGGACCAGCAGTGGTCGCTGCGCATGCAGCAGGTGCTCGCGTACGAGTCGGACCTGCTGGAGTACCCGGACCTGTTCGACGGCTCGCACGTGGTCGAGGCGCTCGTATCCTCCATTGTGGACGGTGCGGGGCGGGAACTCGACACGATCCTGGAGCTGGGCGGCGCGGTGGCCGCGGTGGACACCGGGTACCTGAAGAGCGCGCTGGTCGCGTCGCTGGCGCAGCGGCGCGCGCGGCTGGAGGCGGGTACCGACGTGGTGGTGGGCGTCAACCGGTTCACCGGGACCGAGCCGTCGCCGCTGACGGCGGCCGGGGCGATGGCGGTGGAGCGGATCGACCCCGAGGTGGAGGCCGCGGCGATCGCGTCGGTCGCGCGGTGGCGGGCCGGTCGCGACGCAGGCGAGGTACGCGACGCGCTGGCGCGGCTCCGCAGCGAGGCGGGTACCGGTACCAATCTGGTGCCGGCCACGATGGCCTGTGTCCGCGCGGGGGTGACCACCGGGGAGTGGGCCGGCGCGCTGCGCGAGGTCTTCGGCGAGTACCGGCCACCGACCGGCCTGTCCGGCGCCACCGGCGGCCGGGTGGAGAACCTGGCGGCGGTGCGCGAGCGGGTCCACCGGACGGCGGCGGAGCTCGGCAGCGGGCGGCTGCGCATGCTGGTCGGCAAGCCGGGCCTGGACGGTCACTCCAACGGCGCGGAGCAGATCGCGGTACGCGCGCGGGACGCCGGCTTCGAGGTGGTGTACCAGGGCATCCGGCTGACCCCGGCGCAGATCGTCGCCGCCGCCGTGGAGGAGGACGTGGACCTGGTCGGCCTGTCCGTGCTCTCCGGCTCGCACCTGGCCGCGGTGCCGGCGGTGCTGGCCGGCCTGCGCGAGGCGGGCCTGGCCGAGGTGCCGGTGGTGGTCGGCGGGATCATCCCGGAGCAGGACGCCAAATCCCTGCGTGACGCGGGGGTGGCCCGGGTGTTCACGCCCAAGGACTTCGCGCTCACCGAGATCGTGGATGAACTTGTGTCGGTAGTGCGAGAGTCGCACCACCTCGCCTAGCCTTGGCGGCCGCCTTCTCGGCCTTGCGGCGGCGCCGGCGACGGCGGGCCCAGACGAAGAACCACACGAAGCCGGCCAGGAACACGATGATCAGGACCGGCATCACGATCGCGACCAGCGCCATCACCGTGCTGATGACGTCTTCGATCGTGCTGACGATGGGCGCGCCGACACCCAGCGTGGTCGCGTTGACGACCGGCCGCGCGGTCGCCTTCGTGCCGTGTACGCACAGCGCGATGAGTACGCCGGCCACCACGGGTATCCACTGGTGGCTGGTGAAGAACCTGCCCGGGTCCGACACGGTCACGGTCTGCGACTGCGAGGCCGCACCGAACGCGAGGCCGCCCGCCGTGGGCCGGATCACGGTGTGCAGCACGTCGTTCACGTGGTCCACCATCGGGATCTTGTCGGCGACGACCTCGATCGCCAGCAGTATCGCGAGGATCAGCAGCACCCAGCCGTTGGACAGCCAGTGCCAGCTCGACGAGGGGTGGATCAGGTCGGTGTAGCGCGCGAGAAGTCCCATCGCGAGCAGCGGGATGTACGCGTTCAGCCCGGCGGACGCGGCCAGACCCATGCCGGTGAGGACTTCGAACACAGGACCCAGCATGGCACTGCGGCGCCAGTCGGGCAGCCCGGTACTCTCGGGCGGTGCGTTTGCTGATTGCCCGGTGCTCGGTGGACTACATCGGCCGGCTCACGGCTCACCTGCCCAGCGCGACCCGGCTGGTGATGGTCAAGGCGGACGGCTCGGTCTCGATCCACGCGGACGACCGCGCGTACAAGCCGCTGAACTGGATGAGCCCGCCGTGCCGGATCGAGGAGGCGCCCGGCGTGTGGCGCGTGGTCAACAAGGCGGGCGAGGAGCTGCGCATCACCTTGGAGGAGATCCTCCAGGACAGCTCGTACGAGCTGGGCGTGGATCCCGGGCTGGTCAAGGACGGGGTGGAGGCGCACCTGCAGGAGTTGCTGGCCGCCACGCCGGGGGTACTGGCCGACGGGTTGACGCTGGTGCGGCGGGAGTACCCGACCGCGATCGGGCCGGTCGACCTGCTGTGTCGCGACGCCTGCGGAGCGGCACCGGTCGGGGGTCCTCGCGGCCGGGACCCCGGGGGCGCGCCGGTGCACTGGGCGGTGGAGGTGAAGCGGCGCGCCACGATCGACGCGGTGGAGCAGCTCACCCGGTACCTGGAGCTGCTCAACCGGGATCCGCTGCTGGCGCCGGTCGGCGGCATCCTGGCCGCGCAGATGATCGCGCCGCAGGCCCGCACTCTGGCCGAGGACCGCGGCATCCGCTGTGCGGTCGTGGACTACGACGCGCTGCGCGGCGTGGAGCGCGACGAGCTGACACTTTTCTGAGCAGGTATTGAGATCTTGCTATGTCTTTGGGTAGCGTGACGGAGCGGAGCCGTGGCACCGGCCACGCAGTGATGGCGCCAACTCCTCCATCACGGATCACCTGAGTAGGTCCCAGCGGAGGCGGCCGTATCGTTTGAGGGGCGACGCGGCCGCCTCGCCACGCCATACTGTCCACAACGGACTATGCGTGCGCTGGGGGAGTTTCCATGGCCGATGACAGGGCCAGCGAGTACGTGCCCGTACCGGGCAGCCGACGCCACGGGCTCCCGGGCGCGCGCCGGATCGGCGACGCGTACCCGCACGCGCCGGTGCAGATCGCGCTGATCCTGCGCCGGGCCGCGCCCCAGCCGGGCGCGCCGGCCAGCCACGCGGACCTCACCCGGGTCGAGGAGTTCGCGCACGCGCACGGGCTGACTGTCAGCTCAGTCAACCTCGCGGCCCGGTCGGTGTCCCTGCTGGGCACGGTCACCGAGATGAACGCCGCGTTCCAGGTCAGCCTCGGTGAGTACGAGGTGGACGGTCGTACCTACCGGGGGCGCGTGGGCGAGATCTACGTACCCGCCAGCCTGGCCGGTACCGTCGTCGCGGTGCTCGGCCTGGACGACCGGCAGCAGGCGCGCGCGCACTTCCGGATCGCCGGTGCCGGCGCGGGCGGGGTACGGCCCCGCGCGATCGTCGCGATGGGGCCGCGCAAGGGGTACCCGCCGCAGGAGGTGGCGCGCCGGTACGGCTTCCCGACCGACGTGGACGGTACCGGGCAGATCGTGGCCCTGATCGAGTTGGGCGGCGGGTACCGCACCGCCGACCTGAAGACCTACTTCACCGCGCAGGGACTGCACGCACCGGCGGTGACCGCGGTGTCCGTCGACGGCGCGAAGAACTCACCCGGCCAGGACGCCGACGGCGAGGTGATGCTGGACATCGAGGTGGTCGGCGCGGTGGCGCCGGGCGCGCGGATCGCGGTGTACTTCGCGCCCAACACCGACAACGGCTTCTACGACGCGATCGCCGCCGCGATCCACGACACGCAGCGCAAGCCCTCGGTCGTGTCGATCAGCTGGGGCGAGGCCGAGTCCGCGTGGACCGCCCAGGCCATGGACGCGTACGACGCGCTGTTCGCCGACGCCGGCGCGCTGGGCGTCACCGTGTACGCCGCGGCCGGCGACGACGGCGCCAGCGATCGGGCCACGGGGCTGAACGTGGACTTCCCCGCGTCCAGCCCGCACGTGGTGGGCTGCGGCGGTACCAAGCTGACCGACACCGACGAGACGGTGTGGAACGGGCTGGCCGACGGCGACGGCGCGACCGGTGGCGGGGTGAGCCGGCACTTCGCGCCGCCCGCGTACCAGTCGGCGGCGAACGTGCCGAAGAACCCGGACGGCAAGCCGGGTCGCGGGGTACCGGACGTGGCCGGCGACGCCGATCCGATGACCGGGTACCTGGTCCGGGTGGATGGCGCGGACCAGGTGATCGGCGGTACCAGCGCGGTGGCTCCGCTGTGGGCCGCGCTCACGGCGATCGCGAACCAGCGCAACGGGAACCGGTCGGGTGCGCCGCACGAGCGGCTGTACCTGTCGGCGACGGCGTTCCACGACATCACGACCGGGGACAACAGCGGGTACCAGGCGGCGACGGGCTGGGATCCGTGCACCGGGCTCGGCTCGCCGCTCGGCGTACGGATGGTGCAAGTCCTTGGCGGAGGGTGAACGGCGGTACCCGTACAGTAATGGCATGCACCGGCGTCTTTCCCTCGTGCTTGCCGCATGCCTGGTGGTGGCCCTGTCCGGCTGCCAGCCGGAGAACGGTCCGGGCGGCCCCAGCCCCAAGCCGTCGCCCACCGCCAAGCCGCGCCCCGGCTTCCCCGCCTCGATGGCGGCCCTGGGCGACTCCATCACCGCCGGCGTCGGCGCCTGCTTCGCGCTGCTGCCCTGCCCGCGCGTGTCCTGGGCGACCGGCGACCGCGGCGGCGTGAACAGCCATTACCTTCGGATCCTGGCCGCGAACCCGGCGATCAAGGGGAACCAGCAGAACTTCGCGGAGGCCGGCTCGGTCGCCGCCGACCTGCCCGCCCAGGCCCGGCTCGCGGTGCAGGCCAAGGTGGCGTACGTGCCGGTCCTGATCGGCGCGAACGACGCGTGTACCCGCCGGATCGACGAGATGACCAGTGCCGCCGACTTCCGGCGATCGGTGGACGCGGCCCTGCTCATCCTGAAGGCCGGCCTGCCCGGCGCGCGGATCCTGCTGGTCAGCATCCCCGACGTGTACCGGGTCTGGCAGGTCGCGCACACCAACTCGAACGCGCGGCTGGTCTGGGGGCTGGGCATCTGCCAGGCGCTGCTGGCCAACCCGACCTCCACCGCGGCCGCGGACGTGCAGCGCCGCCAGCAGTTCCGGGACCGGGTGGACCAGTACGACGCGCAGCTGGCCGCCGCCTGCCGGGCGTACGGGTCGCGCTGCCGGTACGACGGCGGCGCCGCGCACCGCTTCGTGTTCGGCCTGGGCGACCTGTCCGACCTGGACTTCTTCCACCCCAACCTGTCCGGCCAGAACCAGCTGGCCGCGGCCACCTATCCGGGTACCTTCACCTGGTGAACCTGCCGCCGTGCAGGAATTTGACCGCCAGCGTGATGAGGCCCACCTGCTTGGGGGTGCGGTCGAAGCTCAGCGCCGGCAGGATCGAGCGGGCCCGGCGCTTGGTGATCGCCTTGGGCCGGGCGAACTCGCGCAGCCCGTCCGCGCCGTGAATGCGCCCGAAGCCGGATTCGCCCACCCCACCGAACGGCAGCTCCGGCATGCCGACGAAGGAGATGGCCGAGTTGACCGCGGTCATGCCCGAGCGCAGCCGGCGCGCCAGCTCGATGCCCCGGGACCGGGAGAACACCGCGCCGCCCAGCCCGTACCTGCTGGCGTTCGCGAGGCGTACCCCCTCGTCCGCGTCGGCAACCCGGGTCACGGTGAGGGTGGGGCCGAACGTCTCCTCGCGTACCGCCGCCGCGTCCTCGGGTACGCCCAGCAGGATGGTCGGGCGCACGTACGGCCCGTCCACCGCCTGCGGGCCGCCCAGTGCCGCGGTAGCGCCGTGCGCCAGCGCGTCGTCGATGTGCTGGCGGATGACGTCGATCTGGCTGGGCATGGTGATCGGGCCGAAGTCGCTGCCGTCCTCGATGCCCACCTTGAGCCCGCCCGCCCGGGCCACCAGCTTCGGTACGAACGCGTCGAACACGGCGTCCGCGACGTACACCCGCTCGATGCCCACGCAGGTCTGGCCCGCGTTGGTCATCCCGCCCCACAGCGCCGCGTCCACCGCGGCGTCCAGGTTGGCGTCGGCGTCGATGATCATCGCGTCCTTGCCACCGCACTCCAGCAGCACCGGCGTGAGCGTCTCGGCGCACGCGGCCATCACCTTCTTGCCGGTCGCGGTGGACCCCGTGAAGGCCAGCTTGTTCACGCCCGACCGGCACAGCGCGGCGCCCACCTCGCCGGTGCCGTACAGGATCTGCAGCACGGGCTGCTCGGGTACCACCTCGGCGAAGCGCGCCGCGTACCAGGCGCCGATGGCGGGGGTGTACTCGCTCGGCTTGAACACGACCGCGTTGCCGGCGGCCAGCGCGTACCCGATGGAGCCGATCGGGGTGAGCACCGGGTAGTTCCACGGCCCGATCACGCCGATCACCCCGAACGGCTGGTACTCCAGCCGGGACGAGTACTCGATCTGCATCAGCGAACTGGGTACCCGGCGCAGCCCGAGCACCTTCCGCGCGTGCTTCGCCGCCCAGGCGATGTGGTCGATGGCGCCGGCGGACTCGACGATCGCCTCGGCCACCGGCTTGCCGCCCTCCCGGTGTACCAGCTCGGCCAGCTCCTCGATCCGGTTGGCGAGCATGGCGCGCCAGCGCAGCAGCCGCTCGCGCCGTCCGTTGAAGCCCAGCCCCGCCCACCATGCGGCGGCCTCGCGGGCGCGCACCACGGCGGCGGCCACGTCCCCGGCGCTGGCGACGGGGAAGCGCCCGACCTCCTCACCGGTGACCGGATTCGTGGAGATCAGCTGGCCGTCCTCGACGGCGGGTACGCCCGGCTTGTGCTGCATCGGTGTGGCGGTCATGCCGCGAGTCTAAGACCGGATGCTACTCGTGGGTAAGTGCTTGCGCTGCGCATCCGGTCGGGATGTCCGCGTCCGGGGGTGACCGGTAACTTTCGCCCGGTTTCCGGGGCTCGGCACGGCGACCGGCGGTCGCGTTGACGCTCAGACGGCCGCGAATGAGAATGGGCCGCGGGAGCGTACACGTGCCGCGCAGGGCAGGCGCGGCCTTCACACAGGCATCGGTCCGGGCGTGCCGACCAACTGTGGAAGGGCAACTCCTGATGTCTCAACCTCACCCGGCGCCGCCCGCCGTACCTCCGCGCCGGCGGCGTCTCGTCGCGGTGCTCGGCGCCTGCGCCGCCTTCGCCGCCGCCTCCGTGGCCGGCGTGGTCGTGCACACTTCGGTCGCGGTCGCCGCCACCGGCGGTACCGGCACCGGCTACCTGCACACCAGCGGCAACAAGATCGTCGACAGCACCGGCGCGACCGTACGCCTGACCGGCCTGAACTGGTTCGGCATGGAGACCGACAACCACACGTTCCACGGGCTGTGGGCGGGGCGGAACGCGACCTGGACCATGCAGATCGACCACATGGCCCAGCTGGGGTACAACACGATCCGGGTACCGTTCACCGGCGACTCGCTGCGCGCGGGCGCCCAGGCGACCAGCATCAACTCGGACAGCAACCCGGACCTGCTGGGGCTGAGCCCGATGCAGATCCTGGACAAGGTGGTCAACTACGCCGGGTCCAAGGGGATGCGGATCATCCTGGACCGGCACCGCCCGTCGGCGGCCGGCCAGACCGCTCTGTGGTACACGTCCACGGTCTCCGAGGCCAGCGAGATCGCGGACTGGCAGGCGCTGGCGCAGCACTTCGCCGGGAACACCGCGGTGATCGGCGCCGACCTGTTCAACGAGCCGCACGCGGAGAACGTGGAGCCCAACGGCACCGGGTCCTGCTGGGGCTGCGGCGATACCACGAAGGACTGGCGGCTGGCGGCGCAGCGCATCGGCAACGCGGTACTCGCGACCAACCCGAACTGGCTGATCTTCGTCGAGGGCGTGAGCTGCGACGGCAACGGCGGTACCCCGAACACCTTCGACAACATCCCCGACGACCCGATGGCGTGCGACTGGTGGGGCGGCAACCTGTCCAAGGCGTTGCAGTTCCCGGTGCAGCTCAACGTGGCCAACCGGCTGGTGTACTCGGCGCACGACTACGGCATCTCGGTGTTCGACCGGCAGCCGTGGTTCAACGACCCGACCTTCCCGGCCAACCTGCCGAGCGTCTGGGACCACTTCTGGGGGTACCTGTACAAGCAGAACGTGGCCCCGATCCTGGTCGGCGAGTTCGGCAGCACGCTGGCCAACCCGCTGGACTCGCAGTGGATGACCGCGCTGATGGCGTACATGGGGCAGGGCGTGAACGGCATGTCGTTCACGTACTGGTCCTGGAACCCGGACTCGGGTGACACCGGCGGCATCGTGCAGGACGACTGGGTCACGGTGAACCAGAACAAGCAGGCCATCGTGGGCCCGTACCTGATCCCGCCGGTGGGCGGCGGTGGCGGCGGCAGTTCGTCCGTCCCGTCGCCGTCGCCGGTCCCGGTCCAGTGCAACGTGGCGTACTCGGTGACGAACTCCTGGTCGGGTGGGTTCCAGGCGAGCGTGACCCTGACCAATACCGGCACCACGACGTGGAACAACTGGAAGCTCGCGTGGACCGTCCCGTCCGGGGTGACCCTGGGTAGCGGGTGGACCGCGACGTTCGCGACCAGCGGCACGTCGTGGACCATGACGGCGCCGAGCTACGCGCCGAGCCTGGCGGCCAACACCTCGGTCACGTTCGGCTTCACCGCCAACGGCCCGTCCACACCCGGGCCGTCCGGCACCACCTGCTCCTGAGCACTGCGGGGGCGGCGGCCCGGTGTGACCGGGTCGTCGCCCACCGCGGGCCGATCCCATGGCAGACTCGCGGCCAAAGACTGAATTACCGTTTGGTACGGAGGTCGCCGTGGGGCGCGAGATCAACAGCGTGGGCGTTGTCGGGCTGGGCACGATGGGTACCGGCATCGTCGAGGTGTTCGCCCGCAGCGGCGTCAGCGTGCGCGCGATCGAGGTGGACGAGGCCGCGCTGGACCGGGGCCGGGCGAAGCTGACCGGTTCGACCGAGCGCGCGGTGGAGCGCGGCAAGCTGGCCCCTGCCGAGCGGGACGCGCTGCTGTCCCGGATCACCTTCGCGGTGGGCCTGGACGGCCTGACCGACGTGGACCTGGTGATCGAGGCGGTACCCGAGCACCTCGACCTCAAGCAGCGCATCTTCGGCGAACTGGACGCGGTCTGCCCCCCGCACACGATCCTCGCGACCAATACCAGCTCGCTCTCGGTCACCGAGATCTCGGTCGCCACCCGCCGGCCCAACCAGGTCATCGGCATGCACTTCTTCAACCCGGCCCCGGTGATGAGGCTGGTCGAGGTGGTCAAGACGGTGGTCACCGCGGGCTCCGTGGTCGAGGACATCGAGACGCTGTGTACCCGGCTGGGCAAGGTGGGCGTGACCATCAGCGACCGGGCCGGGTTCATCGCCAACGGCCTGCTCTTCGGGTACCTCAACCACGCGGCCTCGCTGTTCGAGGCGAAGTACGTGGGTCGCGAGGACATCGACGCGGCCATGCGGCTGGGCTGCGGGCTGCCGATGGGCCCGCTCGCACTGATGGACCTGATCGGGCTGGACACCACGTACGAGATCCTGGACACGATGTACCGGCGCGGCGGGCGCGACCGGCGGCACGCGCCGGTACCGCTGCTCAAGCAGATGGTCACCGCGGGACTGCTGGGCCGCAAGTCGGGACGCGGCTTCTACACGTACGCCAAGCCCGGCTCGCCCGAGGTGGTGGACGACGAGCTGACCCCGCGGCCGGAGGCCGGGGCGGTGGAGTCGGCGCCGGCGGTGGGTACGGTCGGCGTGGTCGGCTCGGGCACCATGGCGACCGGCATCGTGGAGGTGTTCGTCCGGGCCGGGTTCGACGTGGTCTCCGTCACCCGGGGCGCGGACCGGTCGCACAAGATGTCGGAGAAGCTCAAGACCTCGCTGACCAAGGCCGTGATGCGCGGCAAGCTGACCGAGGCGGCGGCCGACACGGCGCTGTCCCGGGTCACCTGGGCGGTCAGCCTGGACGACCTGGCCGGCGTGGACCTGGTGGTCGAGGCCGTGGTGGAGGAGCTGTCGGTCAAGAAGGCGCTGTTCGGCACGCTGGACGAGATCTGCAAACCGGGCGTGATCCTGGCCACCACCACCTCCTCGCTGCCGGTGATCGAGTGCGCGATGGCCACCGGCCGGCCGGCCAGCGTGATCGGGCTGCACTTCTTCAACCCGGCCCCGATGATGAAGCTGGTCGAGGTGGTCCGCACGATCCGTACCGGCGAGGAGACGGTGGCCGGGATGCGCGCGCTCATCACCCGGCTCGGCAAGCACCCGGTGGTCTGCGCCGACCGGGCCGGGTTCGTGGTCAACGCGCTGCTGTTCCCGTACCTGAACGACGCGGTACGGATGCTGGAGGCGAGCTACGCCGGCGCGGACGACATCGACAACGCGATGAAGCTGGGCTGCGGGTACCCGATGGGGCCGTTCGAGCTGCTGGACGTGGTGGGGCTGGACGTGTCCCTGGCCATTCAGCGGGAGCTGTACCTGGAGCTGCGCGAGCCCGGGTTCGCCCCGGCGCCGCTGCTGGAGCACCTGGTCACCGCCGGGTACCTGGGTCGGAAGGTGGGGCGCGGGTTCCGCAGCTATAAGTGATGGGTGAGCCCGCGGCGCAACCACCGGCGTGACGACGGCCCGCCCCTGGACGAGGGGCTGGCCCGGCGCGGCGTGCAGCACGTCCAGGTGCACGCGGACGGCGACTGGATCGTGCGTACCATTCCCGGCGGCGCGGCCACCAAGACGTACCGCTGCCCCGGCTGCGACCAGGAGATCCGGCCGGGTGTGGCGCACGTGGTGGCGTGGCCGGCCGCGGAGTGGGGCGACGCCAGCCAGCGGCGGCACTGGCACACGGGCTGCTGGCAGGCGCGGGACAGGAGGAGACCCGTTGGCTGAACAGATCCGCGCGAACACGGTGCTGCCGGCCCGCCGCGAGGACATCGAGCTGCACACGGCGGACGGGTTGACCCTGGTCGGCGAGCTGGCGCAGCCGGTCGACCGGCCGCCGGTGGCCACCCTGGTGTGCCTGCACCCGCTGCCGACCCACGGCGGCATGATGGACAGCCACATCCTGCGCAAGGCGGCGTGGCGGCTGCCGGCGCTGGCCGGGCTCGCGGTGCTGCGGTTCAACACGCGGGGTACCAGCAGCGACCGGGGTACCAGCGGGGGGAGCTTCGACGGCGGGGTGGGGGAGCGGTACGACGTGGCCGCGGCGCTGGAGTACGCGGAGTTCCACGACCTGCCCCGGATCTGGCTGCTCGGCTGGTCGTTCGGTACCGACCTGGCGCTGAAGTACGGCAACGACCCGGTGGTCGAGGGGGTGATCCTGCTCTCGCCGCCGCTACGCAGTACCACGCCGGAGGAGCTGCGGGCCTGGGCCGGGTCCGGTACCCCGGTGACGGCGCTGGTACCGGAGTTCGACGACTACCTGCGCCCGGACGAGGCGCGTACCCGGTTCGCGGAGATCCCGCAGGCCGAGGTGGTCGGCGTACCCGGTGCCAAGCACCTCTGGGTCGGCGACACGGAGACCGTACTGGACGAGATCGTGCGCCGGGTGGTACCCGAGGCGTACCCGCTGCCCCGCGAGTGGGACGGGCTACTCGCCGTCTGACCGGGCCTTGCCGCTGCCCGCACCGACCTTGTCGGCGCCGTCCTTGTCCGCGTCCTCCGCCGCTTCTCCGCTGGCGGCGGTCTCCGGCTGCGCCGGCTCGGCGGCCTTCTTGCCCGGCGCCTGCTTCTGCTCCGGCGGCTTCGCCTCGGCACCGGACCTGGCCTCCCCGCCCGGCTTCGCGTCCCCAGC
>DATEJJ010000794.1:0-8441 GCA_035278125.1 Rugosimonospora sp. | reverse complement strand
CGGCCACGCCGCCCGTAGCGCGCCCACCACGGCCAGGGCCGCACTGCCGGCCACCGCGCTGATCGCGGTCATCTCGTACGGCTCGGAGGCCAGCCAGCGCATCCGCGCGTACTCCACCACGGCCAGCACCCCGAGGCCCAGATGCGCCAGCACCGCCACCATGGCCGGCGGCCACAGCAGCCACCCGGCCCGCCGGCCGGTCACGATTCGGCTCGCATCAGCTTGCGCAAACGTTCACGCAACGCGGGATCCAGCTCCACCCGGTCCACGAACCGGGCCAGCGCCGCGTCACCGAACTCGGCGAGGACGCCGCGTACCGCGATCTCCGCGGTGTCCGCCACCGCCGGGCTGTACGCGAAGCCGCGGCCCTGCGCCCGGCGGACCAGGATGCCCTTGCCCGCCAGGCGGGACAGCACCGTCATCACCGTCGTGTACGCCAGCGGTGCCGCGCGGCCGGCGTTCAGCCGGTCGGCCACGGCGCGCACCAGCAGTGGCCGGTCCGCCCGCCACAGCACCTCCATCACCTCGGCCTCCAGCGGCCCGAGCGCACCGCCACCCGACTCCACCACCCTGCCGCCTCCTCCTCGTCTACTACATGAGGGTAGTATTACGCTGGGGTCGTTGGCTAGCACCCGGAGGACATCCATGCCCACACCAGAGGAACAGGCCACCGCCGCAGCCGTGGTCGCGGCGATCCGCGGTGGCGACGTGGACGCGCTGCGGCGGCTCGTGGACGCGCAGCCCGCGGTGGCCACCGGCCGGGTCAACGGCCGGACCGCGCTGCACGTGGTCACCGACTGGCCCGGCTACTACCCCAACGGGCCGGCCACGGTCCGGTTGCTCATCGCCGCCGGCGCCGACCCCGACGCCCGCGCCGACGGCGACACCGGCGAAACGCCGCTGCACTGGGCCGCCAGCAGCGACGACCTCGACGTCGCCGACGCCCTCATCGACGCCGGCGCCGACATCGAAGCGCCGGACGGATCCATCGGTACGCCGCTGGACAACGCCATCGGGTACGGCTGCTGGCACGTCGCCCGCCGCCTGGTCGAGCGCGGCGCCCGCGTGGACAAGCTCTGGCACGCCGCCGCGCTGGGCCTGCTGCCCCGCCTGGAACAGCTCCTCCCCGAAGCCACACCGACGCAGATCAATGAAGCGTTCTGGCAAGCCTGCCACGGCGGCCAGCGCCGCGCCGCCGACCACCTGCTCCGCCACGGCGCCGACGTCAACACCACCGTCGAGTACGCCCACGGCACCCCGCTGGACACCGCGACCCAGACCGACACCCGCCACGACCTGCTCGTCACCTGGCTCCGCGAGCAGGGCGCGCGACCCGGCTGACGCCGGCGTTCCGTACGCTGACGCGCATGCTGGTGACCTCGCGCTCGTTCGCGGAGTACGTGGCGATGTTCGGCCTCGACGGTGCCGCGACGCGCGGCGTGGTGGTCGACTGCTGCGCCGGGGGGTCCAGCTTCGTGGCCGAACTGGGCGCGCGCGGCGGTACCGGTCTGGCGGTGGATCCCGTGTACGCACAGGGGTTGGCCGCGATCCGGGGGTCGGTCGCCGCGTCGCTGACCGCCGGCTCAGGAATCGTCGACGAGCACGCCGACCGGTTCGTCTGGCACTGGTACGGCAGCCCCGAGCGGCGCGACCGGATGCGCGTGGCGGCCGCCGACCGGTTCGTCGCGGACCTCACGCACCGGCCGTCCGCCTACCTGGCCGGTGCCCTGCCCCGGCTGCCGCTTGCTGGCGGCTCGGCGGACCTGGTGCTGTGCTCGCACCTGCTGTTCACCTGGGCGGACCGCTTCGACGTCGACTGGCACCGGGCCGCGCTGGCCGACCTGATCCGGGTCACTCGGCACGAGGTACGGGTGTTCCCGCTTGTGGTGCAGGCCACCGGCGCGCCGGTACCGTTCCTGGACCGGCTGGTCGGCGAGGTACGCGCGGACGGCCACGACGCTGAGGTCCGCGACGTCCCGTACGAGTTCCAGCGCGGCGCCCACGAGATGCTGGTCATCCGGCGCCGGCCGTGAGCGCGGGCAGCACCTCGCTGGCGACCGTCTCCAGGACGTCCTCGCTGCCGGCGTACCAGCCGCTTTCGCGGGGCCAGTGGGTGATGACGTCGGTGAAGCCCAGTGCGGCGGCACGCGCGGCGGACTCGGCGAAGAACCCGGCGCTGGACAGCGAGAACACCGGTGCCGCATCGAGCGAGAGCAGCCGGTCGATAGCGGCGCCGTCCCGGCCGGCCCGGGCCACCGCGTCATCGAACCGCTTGACCAGTTCGCCGACCGAGCGCCACCACGCGTCCAGGTCGCCGGACCCCCGCCCCGTGGTCACCCAGCCGTCGCCGAACCGGGCGGCCAGCCGCAGTGTGCGCGGGCCGTTGGCCGCCACCACGAACGGCACCCGGGGCTGCCGCACGCACCCGGGCGTGCTGCGCGCGTCCACAGCCCGGTAGTACTCCCCGGCGAAGTCCGCGCGGCCGGCGCGCAGCAACCCGTCCAGCAGCGTGACGAACTCGACGTACCGGTCGGCCCGCTGCCCCGGCCCCGGAGCCGGCAACCCGAGCACCGCGGCGTCGTACCCGGTACCGCCCGCGCCGAGGCCGAGCGTGAACCGGCCACCGGAGATGTCATCCAGCGCGGTCACCGCGCGGGCGAACGGTACCGGATGGCGGAAGTTGGGCGAGGCGACGAGGGTACCGAGGCGGATGCGCTCGGTCGCCAGCGCCGCGGCGGTCAGCACCGGTACCGCATCGAACCACGGCCCGTCCACGAGGTCCCGCCAGCCGATGTGGTCGTACGTCCACGCGCTGTCGAACCCGTACTCCTCGGCCCGGCGCCACCGCCGCGCCGCCACGGACCACCGCTGGTCGGGGAGGATGACGATTCCGGCACGCACGCGACGACCCTACCCGAGCCCGGGTTGCCGCACCCGGGCGCGCACCAGGAGGCCAGGTTGCCGAGGCTGTACAGGAAGAAGCCGGCCAGGTGCGCACCGGGGCCGAGCAGCCGGTAGAACAGGCCGCGCAGACTTACGTTGTAAGGCAATCTGCCGGGAGCGTTCCATCTATCGACAGCCTGGCCAAGTTTGCCATATAGTGGCATCCATGACGACGACCTGGGCATACATCTTCCATCACGACGGCGCCGATCCGACCCGCGACCGGATGCTCCTGGAGAACTCCGGGTATCGATCACTGATCGTGGCCGTCGACAGCGTCGCAGACGCCCCCGAACTGGCGCGCGACCTCGTCGCGAAGGAGAACGTGCTCTACGTGGAGGTGTGCGGCGCGTTCAGCACGGCCGATGCCCTCCGGGTCAGCGAGGCGGTGGGCCCCGACATCGCCGTCGGGCACACCACCTTCTCCCAGGAGGCACTGTCCGGACTCCAGCGCTTCGTGGCCGCCGTCACCCCGAGCGCGTAGACACGTCAGGGCTCGTGAGGATGACCAGTTGCTGGGTGGCCCGGGTCATCGCGACGTAGCGGTCGACCGCCCCCTCGATGCCCCCGCCGAACGCCTCCGGATCGACGAGGACCACCAGGTCGAATTCGAGCCCCTTCGCCAACTCCGGCGCCAGCGACCGGACCCGGGCCGTCGCCCGGAACGCCGGATCGCCTATCACACAAGCGATCCCGTCGGCGTGCGCGGCGAGCCACGCGTCGAGGACCGGCGCCAGATCCGAGACCGATCCGTGTACCACGGGCAGACCGCCGCTGCGGATGGAGGTCGGCACGTTGGCGTCCGGGATCGCGGCCCGGATGACCGGCTCCGCCTCGGCCATGACCTCCACCGGTGTCCGGTAGTTGATGCTCAGCGAGGCCAGGTTGATCCGGTCGATCCCGATCCGGGTGAGCCGGTCCCGCCACGACTCGGTGAACCCGTGCCTGGCCTGGGCCCGGTCCCCCACGATGGTGAAGCTGCGGGACGGGCAGCGCAGCAGCAGCATCTGCCACTCCGCGTCGGTCAGCTCCTGCGCCTCGTCCACGACGATGTGCGCGAACGGGCCGGCGAGCCGGTCCGGTTCGGTGGTGGGCAGCACGGCCTCGTCGACCAGCGAGTTCCGCATGTCCTCGCCGCGCAGCATGGTCAGCAGGCCCTCGCCGTCGTCGTAGACGTTGGCGTCGAGCAGGTCGTCGACGACCCGGGACATGCGGACGCGCTCGGTGGCCAGGACGGCTTCCTCCCGGTGCCGGCGCCGGGACACCTCGGCGTCGCCGAGCCGGTGCCGGGCCGCGTCCAGCAGCGGCAGGTCGGAGACCGTCCACGCCTGGGCGTCCGCGCGTTGCAGCCGCCGCACGTCGTCGCGGTCGAGCCAGGGCGCACACTTGCGCAGATATGCGGGTACCGACCACAGGTCTCCGACGAGGTCGGTCGCTTCGAGTACCGGCCAGGCCCGGTTGAAGGCCGCGCGCAGTTCCCGGTTGCGCTCCAGCGAGGCGCGGACCAGGTCGCCGCCGTGCCCGCGCATCAGGATCGCGATCAGCTCCGCCCAGATCTGGTCGCGCGCCTCGTTGTGCGGGGTACCCGGCTCCGGTGCGTCGAACGCCTCGGCCCAGTCCCCGGCACTCAGCCAGATGTCCGACTCGTCGCTGGCGACCGCCATTCCTGTGGTGGGCGGCTCCTCGTAGAACCTGACGGCCGCCTCGATCGCCGTCACCAGTTCCGCGGACGCCTTCAGCCGGGCCACGTCCGGGTCGGTCTCGGTCACCGCCGCCGCTCCCTCGGCGACGAGGTCCCGCAGGGTACAGGTCTGGACGTCCTCCTCCCCGAGGTTGGGCAGCACGTCGGCCACGTAGGCCAGGTAGGGCTGGTGCGGGCCGACGAACAGTACGCCGCCCCGCCGGTGCCCGAGCCGGGGATCGGCGTACAGGAGGTACGCGGTGCGGTGCAGCGCGACAACGGTCTTCCCGGTACCCGGGCCACCGTCCACCACGAGCGCGCCGCGCGATCCCGCCCGGATGATGGCGTCCTGGTCGGCCTGGATGGTACCGAGCACGTCCCGCATCCTGGCCGACCTGTTGCCGCCGAGGCTGGCGATGAACGCGGACTGGTCGTCAAGCGCGGCGTGCCCGTCCAGCCCGTCCGGGGTGAACACCTCGTCCCAGTAGTCGGTGATCCGGCCACGGGTCCACCGGTACCGGCGCCGGCTGGCCAGTCCCATCGGGTTGGCGTGGGTCGCGCCAAAGAACGGTTCGGCCGCCGGTGAGCGCCAGTCGAGCAGCAGCCGGCGACCGGTGCCGTCGGTGAGGCCCAACCGTCCAATGTAGACCGGCTCGGGGACCTCCGCGCTGACCATACGCCCCAGGCACAGGTCCATCCCGAAGCGGCGCAGGACGCGCAGGCGGGCCGCCAACCGGTGGACCGCCTGGTCCCGGTCCACCGCCTGCCGGCCCTTGCCGCCGGGCGCCTTGCGCTCGGCGGCGAGCCGGTCGGACAGCTCGGCGATCGCCTGCCGCAGGCTCTCCCCGATGGCCGCGAAGTGCCGCTCGTCGCGGGCGATCAGCGCCGGGTCGGCCTTGGGAGCGAGGTTTTCGGGAAGATCGAACGCACTGGTGGTAAGAGGATTCACGTAGTCGGCTCCGTATCGAGCTGCTGTTCTGGCTCCGGCCGACGATTCTGCGCCACGACCGGGGTCTTGCCGCAAGCCCCCGGGTCCGATATACGTTGAAAGTGGAGGGAGCGCACTCCCCCTCCACTCTTCCGGCAGCGGCCTACCGCGAGAACGCGCGGCCTACCGCGAGAACGCCTGGAACTCCGCGATGCGTACCTGCGGCGCGGCCGGACTCGCGGTCGCGCAGTCGGTGGCGGCGGCCGGGTCGTTGTCCTGCTCGCCCGCGTAGCGCGGGTTGCCCGTGCACTGGCTGCTGTCCACGACCAGCCGCAGGTGCGTGGCGAACGTCGGCGGTATGCGGAACGTCCGCAGGTTGAGCTGGCTGGCGGTGGGCCGGAACGCGCCGCCCGGGAAGGCGTCGGGCGCGCTGCGGTACACCGTGCGGTAGCTCGCGTCCCGCGTACAGTCCGCGACCGCCGCGTCGCAGGCCAGTACCCGGAACGAGCGCAGGGCGGAGAAGCGGTTCTGGGTACCGGGATCGGCGTCGGCGATGAGGGCCGGGCGCAGCAGGGCGCTCACGTTCACCCGCGTGACCAGGCGCGGCGCGGCGCCGGCCAGGTGTACCGTCACCTGCTTGCCGGACACGCCGTCCAGCGACGCCCAGTCGGTGGCCTCGGTGTCGTCGGCCACCCGGTCCAGGTTGACGCCGTCGCCGGTGACCGTGGCGCCCGACGCGATCGAGGCGAGGTTGCGGGGCAGGTTCAGCGGCAGTTGCTGGGTGGCGTGCGGCGCGAAGGACATCGTGAACCGGTGGCTGCCGAAGCCGGGTGCGGTGGCGACGAAGTCGAACGTGGTACCCGGCACGATCTGGAAGGTGTCCGGGATCGGGGTGGCCGGATCCGTGTCGGCGACCGGTACCGACCGCGCCTCGTAGTCGCCGACGTACAGCCGTACCGCGGCGCCGGCGGACTCGCCGACCGGGCGCAGGGTGACCGTGGCGTTGGCCGCGTCCGGGGACGCGAAGCTGGGCGTCGGGTCGGTGTCGGCGGCCGTACCGGAGGCACCGGAGCCCATGCCCGAGGCGGCGAACGTGTTCCAGATCAGATCCTGGTCGGCGCCGCCGAACCGGGCCTGGTCGGCGGCGAGCAGGTTGTCGCGCATGTCCAGCATGCCGACCGCGCTCGCGGCCTGGAGCAGGAACGAGTCGAAGGTGAGCTGGATCCAGCGGCGGTTGCCCGGGCAGGCGGCGACCGGTACCTGGCCGTCGGCGCAGCGGCGCTGCAGGGCCGGCGTACCGGCGCCGTACCGGCGGATGAGCGCGGCGCGCAGCCGCAGGTTCGCCGCGACCCAGATCTCGCCGTCCGCGTGCACCTCGGGGCCGACCAGGTCGTAGCCGAGGTCGGCGAAGTTCAACGGGCTCCGGCTGCCGTCGTAGTTACGGATGCCGATGTCGTTGTTGCCCGTCACGTACGCGCCCACGACGAACGGCGTATCGCCGGGCGCGCGCAGACCGTACTCGGACAGGTACTCGATGGCGGCCAGGTCGCTCCACGCCTCGCCCATGGAGCCGCCCTGGTACCCGGTGATGCCGCTGTCCGGCCCCGCGATCATCCGGTTGGAGATGGCGTGCGTGTACTCGTGCCCGATCACCGTCATGTCGTAGTCGCCGTCCACGCACGGCGGGTACGCCGAGCCCGCCACCGGCTGCCAGAGGAACATGTTCGTCAGCGGCTTCAGCCCGTCGGCCGGGGTGGCCTGGTTGGCGTTGTTGCGGCTGCCGGTCAGCGCGTTGGACTGGGCGCGCCCCTGCTCGGCGTCGCCGCCCAGGCCCGACGGGACCAGGTTGACCGCCTGCATGTTCCACGTCGCCTCGGTGAAGCCCAGGTGGTACGCCCAGTCGTGCATGCGGTTGTGCTGGGCGAACAGGTTGGTCACCGCCGCGTCGCCGTCCACCCGCTGCGCCGAGGTGAACGCGGCCGGGTCGCACCGGGAGTTGTGCCACTGGTCGGTGAACGGGTAGGTGTAGTCGCGCTCCGGGCTGGGTGTCGCCGGGAAGTCCGCGGTGCCCGCGCCCCAGTGCACCACGTTCTGCGCGGAGTTGCCCGACGACGTGTCGGTCGGCGTACCGGTGCCGAGGTCCACGTCCCACGCCTGGCCGCTCGCGGCGTCGCGGACCGTACGCACGCAGCCCGGCGCGGGGCTCAGGCACCAGCGCACGCGCGGATCCGTACCCGGTGCGGTCCGCGCCGGTGGCGTGGCCTGGAAGACCGACCACAGTGGATTGTCCGAGTCGAAGTCCACGAGATCGTCCCGGACCAGCACCGCGCCGGTACGCGCGTCGACATACGTCGTGTACGCCGTCGGGTCCGCGGTGTCCGTACCGGCCAGGGTCACCTGGTACGCGGCGCGCGGGCCGCCGCCCGGCGCCGGTACCGCGACCAGGTGCACGTCGGTCGAGGCGACCTGGTCGGCGGGCAGGCCGGCGTCGCGTACCGCGGCGGCCACGCCGTCCTGTGGCGCCAGCGTCGCCGGCGGCGGCGCACCCGTGTCCCGCGCCAGCGACGAGGTCACCCGCAGCACGGTCCCGCCCGCGACCAGGATGCTGACCAGACCGTCGTGCCCGGCCGGCAGGTCACCGAAGCGCTGCCGCAGCAGCACCACGGTGCCGGCGCCGACCGGCTGGCGCAGCAGCGTGTCCATAGTGGACACCGACGCTGGCGGGATGCCGAACAGGGCCGCGTTCTGGGTCAGGTACTGCCGGGCGGCCGCCTCCGCGCCGCCGGGCAGGCCGGTGGCGAGCGGCTTGCCCTGGCCGAGCGTCTCCGGCGTGCCGAAGGCGTTCCACCGCACCGCACCCGGGCCGCTCGCGAATCCCATTGCACCGGC
>DATEJJ010000793.1:0-16393 GCA_035278125.1 Rugosimonospora sp. | reverse complement strand
AAGAGCCGGGCCGGGCGCAACCTGCCCGCGGCGATCGCGGTCGGGCTGACCCTGGGCGGCGTCGTCCTCGCCTCGCTGCTCGTCTGGCGCCCGGCGTTCCTGCTGGTGGTGGCGGCCGCGGCCGGCATCGCCGTGTGGGAGATGACCGGCGCGGTGGCCGGGGAGCACGGCGAGGGCGCCCGCCCGCCGCTGCTGCCGCTGCTCGCCGGCTGTGTCGTGATGTCCTCGCTGGCCTGGTTCGCCGGGGTCGAGGCGCTGGTACTCGGGCTGGCGTTGACCGTGCTGGCCGCCATGGTCTGGCGGCTCGGCGACGGACCCGCCGGCTACTACCGCGACATGGTGGTGACCGCGCTGATCGCGGTCTACGTGCCGTTCCTCGCCGGCTTCGCCGTGCTGCTCGGCCGTCCGGCCGACGGCGACCTCCAGGTGATCGTGACCCTCGCCGTGGTCGTGCTCTCCGACACCGGCGGGTACGCCGCCGGCGTGTTCTTCGGCCGGCGGCCGATGGCACCATCCGTGAGCCCGAAGAAGTCGTGGGAGGGGTTCGGCGGCTCGCTCCTGGCGGCCGCCACCGGTGGCGCTCTCCTGATGTTCTTCGTACTCCACCACGCCTGGTGGGCCGGTGCGGTCTTCGGGCTCGCCGTGTCCGCCGCCTCGGTCCTGGGCGACCTGGCCGAGTCGCTGCTCAAGCGGGATCTGGGCGTGAAGGACATGAGCAATCTGCTACCCGGCCATGGCGGGCTGATGGATCGGCTGGACTCCATCCTCTTCGCGGCGCCCACCGCCTTCGTCCTACTCTCCGTGCTCGCCCCACCGGGTACATAGGAGCATCTGGACGAGGGACCGTCGATGCCCCGACGCCTCGATGCGGCGGTGGCCGGGCGTGGGACACTTGGACGGTCATGAACGCACTGCCCGTAGTCGAAGCGCCCGCCCGCGGCCGGCCCCGCCGCGCCGCGCTGCCCCCACGCCACCTCGCTGACCTGGACATGAACGGCCGCCGGGCCGCGGTGGCCGCGCTGGGGGAGCGGGAGTTCCGCGCCGGACAGTTGTCGACCCACTACTTCGGCCGCCTGGTCCGCGACCCGGGTCAGATGACCGACATACCGGCGCAGACCCGGCAGCGACTGGCCGAGGCCCTGCTGCCGGCGCTGCTCACCCCGGTGCGCGAGCAGAACTGCGACGGGGGTACCACGCGCAAGACGCTGTGGCGGCTGCACGACGGTTCGCTGGTCGAGAGCGTGCTCATGGGGTACCCGGACCGGGTCACCGTCTGTGTGTCCAGTCAGGCGGGCTGCGGGATGGGCTGCCCGTTCTGCGCCACCGGCCAGGCGGGGCTGACCCGCAACCTGTCCACCGCGGAGATCGTTGATCAAGTAGTCTGGTTCGCCGGGGTGGCCGCGGGTGGCGCCCTGGCCGGCTGCCCGGACCGGCTGTCCCGCGTGGTGTTCATGGGCATGGGTGAACCGCTGGCCAACTATGCGCGTGTGGTTGACGCGGTCCGCACACTGTGTGCACCGGCACCGGAGGGTCTGGGCCTGTCCCAACGGCACGTCACGATCTCCACGGTCGGTCTGGTACCGGCCATGCGGCGCCTGTCGGCCGAGGGGCTTTCCACGACGCTTGCGCTGTCGCTGCACGCGCCCGATGATGACCTGCGCGACGAACTTGTCCCGATCAACGAACGCTGGAAGGTCGCCGAAGTGCTCGACGCTGCGTGGGAGTACACCGCGCGTACAGGGCGACGCCTGTCCGTCGAGTACGCGATGATCAGGGACGTGAACGACCAGCCCTGGCGCGCCGACCTGCTCGGTCGGCTGCTCGCCGGCCGGCTCGCGCACGTCAATCTCATCCCGCTGAACCCCACCCCGGGCAGCCGGTGGGACGCCAGCGCCAAGCCGGTGGAGCGCGAGTTCGTCCGGAGGCTGCAGGCGGCCGGCGTCGCAGTCACCGTGCGTGACACCCGTGGCCGGGAGATCGACGGAGCCTGCGGGCAGCTCGCGGCCGCGGTGGTGGGCGAGGGCCGGGCGGGCAGCGACGTTGCGGCAACACACTCGGTCACAACAGAGGGCAAGACCGCCGCGAGCGGGTCCGCGCCCAGCGGTCGCGAGGGAAGGGCGGCACAGTGACGAGTCAGGGTCAGCGGTTCCGGCGTCGGGCGCTGCGCCGAGGGTACAAGGTCGACGAGGTCGACTCGTTCCTGGACCGCGTCGAAGCGACGCTGAACGGTGAGGGGATCGGGGCGCCGGTCTCGGCGCAGGAGGTGCACGACGTCGTTTTCCGCGTGCGGTTCGGCGGGTACGACGAGTGGCAGGTCGACCTGCACCTGGACCGCGTCGAGCGGCAGCTCTCCGAGCTGGAGGAGCGCGGCGGGTTCGGCCGCCCGGACCAGCGCGCGATCCCCGTCGGCGACCGCATGGGCCCCGCTGACCGCATGCCGATGGACCGGATGGGTCCGCCCGAGCGGATGGGCCCGCCCGACCGAGTGGGACTCGCCGACCGCATGGGCCCGCCGACCGAGCGGATGTACGCCGAGCGCCCGGGCCCGCCCGCCCGGGACGACCGGATGGCGCCGCCGGTACGCGACGACCGGATGATGCCGCCGTCCCGCGAGGAGCGGCAGATGCCGCCCGCCCGCGCCCCCATGCCCTCCCCGGCGTACGGCCGGTACGACGAGCCGACGTTGCCGCCCCGCGGGTACGAGGAGTCGGCGCCCCGCGGGTACGAGGAGCCGCCGTCGCGGGGGTACGAGGAGCCCGCGCAGAACAGCCGGTACGACGCGTTCGAGCAGGGCCGGCACGGCAAGACGGACATGACCACCGAGCTGCGCATGCCGCCGGACATGGGCAGTGGTGGCGGCCCGAGCGCGCCGACCAGCGGCGTGGGCATCGGTGCGTCCGGCGAGGTGGCCCGGATCGACCAGCTGCGGCGCACGTTCCAGCCGCGCCGGTTCGGCAGCGGGTACGACCCCGGTCAGGTGGACCGGCTGTTCGAGGGGATCATGGCCGCCATGTCGGGCCGGTCGCCGGTGCAGATCAACGACGCGGAGCTGGACCCGGGCCAGTTCAACCTGGTTCCCGGCGGGTACTTCGAGGCCGAGGTGGACCAGGCGCTACGCGAGGTCCGCGACATCATCCGCCGGCGGTAGGGCCCCTCACCGCAAGCCGTTGCGGCGGAGTACCCAGTCGCCGATCAGGCCGGCCACGATGAGGCCGGCGATGGCCAGCAGGAAGATGAAGCCCAGGTGGCTCTCCTGGCTGCCCGAGCCGGCGCAGAACGCCATCATCACCAGCACCACCACGGTGCCGATGGCGCCCGCGCGAGCGGCCCGCCTGGGCCCGGGCTTGTGCTGGTCGGGCGAGGTCACCGGCTCGTTCGCGGCCACGTGCGGATCCCCTTCATCGCGTGGAAAGCTTCCGGGTTAGTCTGGCACGCCCCGATCCGCGATCGGGTGACCGGGGTGGGCACTGGAGTAGCGTCGTGAGGGCAGCGACGAGGGAGGGCACCGCCGTGCGGATAACCGGTACCGGCCACGCCAGCATGCGGATCGACACGGGCGCGGGCAGCATCCTGTGCGACCCCTGGGTCAACCCCGCCTACTTCGCCTCCTGGTTCCCGTTCCCGGACAACTCCCAGCTCGACTGGGAGTCGCTCGGCCAGGTCGACTACCTGTACGTGTCGCACCTGCACCGGGACCACTTCGACGCGGCGCACCTGCGACGGTACGTGTCCAAGCAGGCCACCGTGCTGCTGCCCGAGTACCCGACCAGCGAACTCGAGGACGAGCTGCGCGAGCTGGGCTTCACCCGGTTCCTGGCGACCCGGTCCAACGAGGTACACGAGCTGGACGGCGGCCTGCGGGTCATGGTGCAGGCGCTGACCTCGCCCACCGACGGCCCGATCGGCGACTCCTCGCTGTGGGTGGAGTATGACGGGGTACGGCTGCTCAACCAGAACGACGCCCGCCCGACCGAGCTGTCCACCTTCGCCGAACTGGGCAAGGTACACGCGCACATGCTCCAGTTCTCCGGCGCCATCTGGTACCCGATGGTCTACGAGCTGCCGGAGGCGGCGAAGACCGCGTTCGGCAAGCAGAAGCGGGAGCGCCAGTTCGACCGCACCTGGCGGTACATCGACGATCTCAAGGCCGACTGGGTGTTCCCGATCGCCGGGCCGCCGTGCTTCCTGGACGACGAACTGTGGCAGTTCAACGACATCTTCGACGACGAGGGCAACATCTTCCCGGACCAGCAGCGGTTCATGGAGGAGTACGCGAAGGTGGGCGGCGGCAACGGCGTGGTACTGCTGCCCGGCTCGGTCGCCACGCTCTCCACGAGCGGCTGCGAGACCGTACACCCGGTCGAGGACGTCGCGGAGTTCTTCGCGCGCAAGGAGGAGCACCTGCGCGCGTACCAGGCGCGGCAGCGGCCCGTCATCGAGGCGGCCAAGCGGTCCTGGGCGCACCCGGACGTGGACGTGCTGGCGCAGTTGAAGAAGCGCCTGGAGCCGCTGCTGGACGAGTCCATCTACCTGGCGAAGGGGGTGGGCGGGCCGGTCCGTCTCGACCTGACTGACCAGTCAGGCAGCGAGGTGGTCGAGTCCATCGTGGTGGACTTCCCGGAGAAGGAGGTGCGGACGTACCGCGACGAGAAGGTCCGGTACCGCTTCCGTACCCGGCGGGACCTGGTCGAGCACCTGCTCTACACGGGCGAGGTGGACTGGGTGAACTCGCTGTTCCTGTCCTGCCGGTTCAGCGCGGCCCGGATCGGCCAGTACAACGAGTTTGTGTACGCCTTCTTCAAGTGCCTCTCCGAGGAGCGCCTGCAGTACGCCGAGGGCTGGTACGACGAGCACGAGCGGACGGTCGAGGCGGAGGACATCACCCTCGACGGCTGGACGGTGCAGCGGCGTTGCCCGCACCTGAAGGCCGACCTGACCCGGTTCGGCATCGTGGACGGCGACACGCTCCAGTGCCAGCTGCACGGCTGGAAGTTCGATCTGTCCACCGGCCGCTGCCTGACCAGCACCGGCCACCAGATCCGCGCGCACCGCACACAGTCCTGAGTCGCCACTCAGGCTGGCAGCCCCTCCACATAGGACGGTGTGCGGGTGCCGCTCGATGGTCGGTTCGGCCGGCATCCGCCCCGCCGCCACGTCTGTCCACATGCGACGCAGCTCCGCCAGCGGTGGGCCGCCGAACGATCCGGGCAGCTGTGCCCGCCGCCCGGTCGGTGCCGAACAGCCGAGCAGCACGGCCGCGACCAGCCCGTTGTCGCCGGCGCCGACAATCACCACGTCCGCGCGCTCAGGGATCTTGGTATCGTAACCCCGAGGTCAGCCGCCCGTCGGCCGACGCCGCTGCGACATCTGGCGGGCGCCGGCTCCGGTAGGGTGGACGCCAGGCAAGGGCGGTGATTCTCGATGATGATGCAGGCTGTACCGGAACATCCGCCGAGGGTTGACATTATCCGTGTGCCGCGGCTCGACGGTCCGTGGACGGCCGATGCTGCCCTGGAGCTTCTGCCTGAGACGAACGGTCCGCGCCTCGAGATCTTCCACGGGAGCATAGTCTTGTCCCCCATGCCAGCGTTGATCATCGGCTGATTACGGCGAATCTGCTGGCGAGTCTGCGACCTGCTGCGCGCGAGGAGGGCTTGTTCCCCTACCAGGAGATCAACATCAAATCTAGTAACGATCTCTACATTCCAGATCTTGCGGTGCTCAGTCAGTCCGCAGCCGGCCAGAGCGCTGCGCTCATCGAGCATGCTGTCCTGCTTGTGGAGATCGTGTCGGACTCGAACCGCAGGAAGGATGTGATCGACCGGCCGCGCGTGTACGCCGAGGCCGGCGTGGCGTGGTTCATGCGCGTCGAGTTCCGGCGCCGGGTACCGGCGATCATGCTCTTCGAACTCGTCGATCAGGAGTACAAACCCCTTGTGGGTACCGCGGGCGGGAGCACCTTCACGATGGACGAGCCGTTCCCGTACAGCGTCGACCCGGCCACACTTCTGGACGAGTAGCCGAACGGGTTTCCCCGCGTCGCGGCCGGGCAGTAACGGGGCGGCGTTGTGCCCGCGGCCGGCCTACGCTGGCCAGGGGCTACGCGGGGGAGGAGCGATGCGCATCCGGATCGAAGTCTGCCCGGACCGGCGCCTGTTCGCCGCGGCCGAGGCGTACGTGCTGGGGCCGCGACGGGTCAACCGCCGGCTGCTCGCGCTGGGGCCGATCGTGGTCGGCACGCTGCTGCTGTTCGTGGGCGTGGGGGCGTGGCTGTTCGCCGGCGCGCTGATCGCCATGGGGATCGTCGAGGTCACCCTGCTGCCCTGGTTGCAGGCCCGGCTGGGTGCGCGCTGGCGGGTCCGGGGCGGCCGGCATCCGCGCCTGGTCGAGGTGCACGAGGGCGGGGTGCGCTGCATCGCCGGCCCGTACGACACGGACCGGCCCTGGGCGGTGTTCGAGCGCATCGTGGAACTTCCCGGCCAGTACCTGCTCCTGCTCGACCGGCAGCACTATGTGTGCGTACCCACGGATGGTCTGTCGGGTGAGCAACTGGCCGAGCTGCGTGCGCTGATCGCGCGGCGGGCGCCCGCGACGGCCTGACGACAGGCGGTGCCGGAGCGATAACATGATCGGACAATGACTCCCGACGCCGCGCCGATCGAGTTGACCGTGACCCCGGACCGCGCGTTCGTCCGTGCGGTGCGCCGCAGCGAACTGCGGCAGGGCTTACGGGCGGCGGGTACCGGGATCCTGGTGGCGGTGCTGCTGATCCTGACCAGCCTGGGCTCGACCGTGGCGGATGGTCCCTGGTGGACGGTGTTCGGCATGCTGGGCCTGGCCGGTGGGGTGCTGATGCTGGTCGTCGTGGTCGCGTGGCCGTTCCAGCACAAGCCGCGCGAGGCGAACCTGCTGTCCCTGCCGGTGCGGTACACGCTGGGGCCGGACGGGCCGGAGTGGACCACGGACGGTGTCACGATCCGGCTGGCCTGGTCCGCGATGGCCGGGGTGCGGACCGAGCGGCACGCGTACGTGATCAGCCGGACCGACGGCGGGGCGCCGCACCTGATCTGCCGGACCACGCTGACCGTGCTGGAGGAGGCGCAGCTGCACGGGTACTTCGCGGCTCATCTGGGGGAGAAGTCGACCACCACGGGCGCGTGATCGGACGGCAGCTTGCCCTTGCGCGCCTCCCGGTCGATGTACGCGCCCCCAACCCGGCCGGCCAGCCCGGCGGTCGCGAGCACGAGATCGATGCGCATGCCCATGTCCTTGTGGAACATGCCGGCCCGGTAGTCCCAGTAGGTGAACGGGTTCGGGCCCTTCATCGGCTGCGGCACGATGTCCAGCAGGCCCAGGTCGCGCAGGGCGGCGAGGGCCTCCCGCTCGGGCGGGGTGACGTGCGTGGAGCCGACGAACGCGGCCGGGTCCCAGACATCCGAGTCGGTCGGCGCGATGTTGAAGTCGCCGCACACGGCCAGGTCCGGGCGGGCGGCCAGCTCCGCGCCGAGGGCGACGCGCAGCGCCGCCAACCAGTTCAGCTTGTACCCGTAGTGCGGCGAGTCGGGGGTACGGCCGTTGGGCACGTACACCGACCAGACGCGTACCCCGTGGCAGGTGGCGCCGACCGCGCGCGCCTCGGGATCGGGGAACCCGGGTTCGCCGGGGAAGCCGGTGCTGACGTCGGCCAGCCCGACCCGGGACAGCAGGGCCACCCCGTTCCACTGGTTCAGCCCGTACACGGCGGCCTCGTACCCGAGCTTGCCGACCTCGGCGACCGGGAACTCGGCGGTCTTGGTCTCCTGCAGGCACAGCACGTCGGGCGCGGCCTGGGCCAGCCAGTCCAGCAGGCGGGGTAGGCGTGCTCCGACCGAGTTCACGTTCCAGGTGGCCAAGCGCATGTGCCAACGCTACCGGCGGCGGCGAGAATGGTCGGGTGACAGGTCCCCGCGAGATCGTGCTGCTCGGCTCCACCGGCTCCATCGGTACCCAGGCCATCGACATCGTGCGCCGCAACCCGGACCGGTTCCGGGTGGTCGCGCTGGGTGCCGGCGGCGGGAACGTCGCGCTGCTCGCGGCTCAGGCGCTGGAGCTGTCGGTCGATGTGGTCGGCGTGGCGAAGGCATCGGCGGCGCAGGACCTGCAGCTCGCGTTCTACGCGGAGGCGCAGCGGCGCGGGTACGCCACGGGCGGGTACCGTATCCCGAAGATCCTGGCCGGGCCGGACGCGATGACCGAGCTGGCCGAGTGGCAGTGCGACACGGTACTCAACGGGGTGGTCGGCTCGCTCGGGCTGGCGCCCACGCTGGCCGCCCTGCGGGCCGGGCGCAGGCTCGCGCTGGCCAACAAGGAGTCGCTGGTCGCCGGCGGCCCGCTGGTACGCGCGGCGGCCGCTCCGGGCCAGGTGGTACCGGTGGACTCGGAGCACTCGGCGCTGGCGCAGTGCCTGCGCTCCGGTACCTCGGGCGAGGTGCGGCGGCTGGTGCTGACCGCCAGCGGCGGGCCGTTCCGTGGGCGTACCCGGGCCGAGCTGGCGCACGTCACGCCGGCGCAGGCGCTGGCCCACCCGACCTGGGACATGGGCCCGGTGGTGACGATCAACTCGGCGACCCTGGTGAACAAGGGGCTGGAGGTGATCGAGGCGCACGAGCTGTTCGGTGTGGCGTACCGCGACATCGCGGTGATGGTGCACCCGCAGTCGGTGATCCACTCGATGGTCGAGTTCCGGGACGGGTCCACGATCGCCCAGTGCAGCCCGCCGGACATGCGCCTGCCGATCTCGCTGGCGCTGGGCTGGCCGGACCGGGTGGCGGAGGCGGCCCCGGCGCTGGACTGGTCGGCGGGGCACCGCTGGGACCTGCTGCCGCTGGACGAGAACGCGTTCCCGGCCGTACGGCTGGCCAAAGAGGCAGGTCAGGCGGGGTGCTGCCGGCCCGCGGTGTACAACGCGGCCAACGAGGAGCTGCTCGCCGCGTTCGTCGCCGGCAAGCTGCCGTTCTTGGGGATTGTCGACCTGTTACAGCGGGTACTGGCGGATACGCCGAACTTCGCGGAACCGGGTACCGTCGAGGAGGTGCTCGCCGCCGAGTCCTGGGCTCGGACGCGGGCACGGGAGCTGGTCGCCGCAGCTGGCGGCGGGAAGGACACTGCCTGATGGCCTACCTGACTGGTGTGGTGCTGTTCGCGCTGGCCATCTTCGTCTCTGTCTGCCTGCACGAGGCCGGTCACATGCTGACCGCCAAGGCGTTCGGGATGAAGGTGACCCGCTACTTCGCCGGGTTCGGCCCGACGTTGTGGTCGTTCCGGCGCGGCGAGACCGAGTACGGGCTGAAGGCCATCCCGCTGGGCGGGTTCGTGAAGATCGTCGGGATGACGCCGCAGGACGACGACGTGGCGCCGGAGGACGAGCCGCGGGCGATGTGGCGGTACCCGGTGTGGAAGCGCACGATCGTCATGTCCGCCGGCTCTGTGACGCACTTCATCCTGGGCTTCACGCTGCTGTGGATCGTGCTGACCTTCGTGGGCGTACCCAACCCGGCGCTGGCGGACGACACCAAGATCCCGGCGTACGTGAAGGTGCAGTCGTGCGTACCGGTGGCCGCCGACCGTACCGACTGCGTGGCGAGCGATCCCTCCTCCCCGGCCAAGGCCGCGGGCCTGCGCGACGGCGACAAGATCACCGCGCTGAACGGTACCGCGATCACCAACTACGCCGACCTGGTGACCGCGATCCGCGGGGCGAGGTCCGGCCTGAACCAGCTGACCTTCGAGCGCGACGGCAAGCAGAGCACGGTCCCGGTGAACCTGGTCGACGCGCAGCGCCACCCGCTGACCGGGGACCAGACCAAGGTGATCACGGTACCGGCGCTGGGGGTCAGCGGCGCGCTGCCGCCCGGGGTACCGCTGAACGTGACGTACGGGCCGGTCTCGTCGGTGGGCAAGGCGTGGGACTTCACGGCGCAGACCTTCGGGCAGATGGGCAGCGCGCTGAAGAACCTGCCCGGGAAGATCCCGTCGGTGTGGGCCTCGCTGTCCGGCAAGCCGCGCGACCCGAACGGCCCGATCAGCGTGGTGGGCGCGAGCCGGCTGGGCGGGGAGAGCGTGCAGCTCGGCTCCTGGGCGCTGTTCCTCAGCATCCTGATCAGCCTCAACTTCTTCGTGGGTGTCTTCAACCTGCTGCCGCTGCTCCCGCTGGACGGCGGCCACATCGCGATCGCCTGGTTCGAGCGGGCCCGCTCCTGGCTGTACGCGTCGCTGGGCCGGCGCGACCCCGGCCGGGTCAACTACATGCGCCTGATGCCTGTGACCTATGTCGTGATCCTTGTTTTCGGTGCGTTCAGCCTGCTGACGATCGCGGCCGATATCATCAACCCTGTCACGCTGACAGGCAGGTGAGTGCTTAAGTGACCGCGGTGAACCTGGGCATGCCGGCCGCACCGGCTGTGCCGCTCGCACCCCGCCGGAAGTCCCGGCAGATCATGGTCGGCGGCGTACCCGTGGGCGGCGGCGCACCCGTGTCGGTGCAGTCGATGACCACCACGCTGACCGCGGACGTGAACGCCACGCTGCAACAGATCGCGGAGCTGACCGCGGCGGGCTGCCAGATCGTCCGGGTCGCGGTGCCGTCGCAGGACGACGCCGACGCGCTGCCGATGATCGCGCGCAAGTCGCAGATCCCGGTGATCGCGGACATCCACTTCCAGCCGAAGTACGTGTTCGCGGCGATCGACGCGGGCTGCGCGGCGGTACGGGTGAACCCGGGCAACATCAAGAAGTTCGACGACAGGGTCGGCGAGATCGCGCGGGCCGCGACCGCGGCGCGGGTACCGATCCGGATCGGCGTGAACGCGGGCTCGCTGGACCCGCGGCTGCTGGAGAAGTACGGCAAGGCCACGCCCGAGGCGCTGGTAGAGTCGGCACTCTGGGAGTGTTCGCTGTTCGAGGAGCACGGCTTCCGGGACATCAAGATCTCGGTCAAGCACAACGACCCGGTCGTCATGATCAAGGCGTACCGGCAGCTCGCCGAGCAGTGCGACTACCCGCTGCATCTCGGGGTCACCGAGGCGGGGCCGGCGTTCCAGGGCACGGTCAAGTCCAGCGTGGCGTTCGGCGCGCTGCTGGCCGAGGGCATCGGCGACACCATCCGGGTGTCGCTGTCCGCGCCGCCGGTGGAAGAGGTCAAGGTCGGTACCGCGATCCTGGAGGCGCTGGGCCTGCGCGAGCGGGGCCTGGAGATCGTGTCCTGCCCGTCCTGCGGCCGCGCCCAGGTCGACGTGTACACGCTGGCCGACCAGGTCAACGCCGCTCTGGAGGGCTTCCCGGTGCCGCTTCGGGTGGCGGTCATGGGCTGCGTGGTGAACGGCCCCGGCGAGGCCCGCGAGGCGGACATCGGCGTGGCCAGCGGCAACGGCAAGGGCCAGATCTTCGTCAGGGGCGAGGTCATCAAGACCGTCCCCGAGTCCCAGATCGTCGAGACCCTGGTGGAAGAGGCCGTCCGCCTGGCCAGTGAAATGGGCGTCGAGATCTGAGTTTCTGGCGCTCGCTCCGCGGGCGGCGGTCCGGGGCCGCAGACCCGCCCTCTTCCTTCGTCGCGCCGTTCGCTTCGCTCCGGTGCACCTCAGTCCAGAGGGCGGCGGCCCCGGACCGCCGCCCGTCGTTCTACTCGTTCTCGGCGAGGATGGCGTAGAGCTTGCGCTTGGTCTCGTTCAAGACCTCGATCGCGCGCTGCCAGTCGTCCCGGTCGCCGGAGAAGCCGATCTGGCGCAGCGCGCTGATGATGCCGAAGACGGCCTCGCGCGTGTCCTGGCCGTTGGCCACCGTCTCCTCGCTGAACTCGCGCCACGGCGCGTCGGCCGCGGCGGTGGTCGCCTCGGCCTGGCCGGCCTCGGTCAGCGAGAACCGCTTGCGACCGTCGACCGCCTCGCTCGAGATCAGCCCCTCGTCCTCCAGCAGTTGGAGCGTCGGGTAGACCGAGCCCGGGCTGGGCCGCCACACACCACCGGTGCGGGTGTCCAGCTCCTGGATCATCTCGTAGCCGTGCATGGGCCGCTCCGCGAGCAGCGCCAGGATGGCCGAGCGTACGTTGCCCCGGCGGCTGCGGCCCCTGCCGCGCCCCCGGCCGTGGCTGTGGTGCCCGCCGAACGGGCCGAACCCGGGCGGGAACCCGCCCCGCCAGTCGCCGAAGCCGCGCCAGCGGGCCTCGTGCATCTCTCTGTAGTCCCTCATGATCCCCCCTCGATGGGTCGTTGATGTATTGACGATATATCGGTAACCTATCGTCCGCAAGTCGTGTGATGCATGTCAGCGAGATGTGCGCGGTCTGTCACCCTGGCCGGGGAGGCTTGGCGCATCGATGGACACGAGGGGGAAAGCGATGGATCGCAGCTACGCGGTCCAGGCCGAGGGCCTGGTCAAGCGGTTCGGCAGCACCACCGCCCTGGCCGGGGTGGACCTGGCCGTACGGCAGGGGACGGTGCTCGGGCTGCTCGGCCCGAACGGCGCCGGCAAGACCACCGCGGTGCGCGTACTCGCCACGCTGCTGCGCCCGGACGCCGGGCACGCCACGGTGGGCGGGTACGACGTGGTGCGCGAGGCGGACCAGGTGCGCTCGCGGATCGGGCTGACCGGCCAGTACGCGGCGGTGGACGAGGACCTGACCGGGGTGGAGAACCTGGTGCTGATCGGGCGCCTGCTGGAGCTGCCCCGGCGGGACGCCCGGCGCCGGGCCGCCGAACTGCTGGAGCGCTTCGGCCTGACCGACGCGGGCGGGCGCAGCGTGAAGACGTACTCGGGAGGCATGCGGCGCCGGCTGGACCTGGCGGCGAGCCTGGTCAGCCGGCCCGAGATCCTGTTCCTGGACGAGCCCACCACCGGCCTGGATCCGCGCAGCCGGGGCGAGGTCTGGACGATGGTGCGGGAGCTGGTCGCCGACGGGGTCACGGTGCTGCTGACGACGCAGTACCTGGACGAGGCGGACCGGCTGGCCGCCGAGATCGCGGTGATCGACCGGGGTACGGTCATCGCCAGCGGTACGCCGGCCGAGCTGAAGGCGAAGGTGGGCGGCCAGACCCTGGACGTACGCCCGACCCAGCCCGGCGACCTGGTTCGGGTGGCCTCCATCGTGGAGGCGGCGGTGGGTGCGCCGCCAAGCTCCCATGTGGACGATCCCGGGCTGCTGTCGGTACCCGTGGACGACGCGGCCGCCCTGCCCGAGGTGGTACGCGCGCTGCAGGAGCGGCAGATTCCGGTGACCGAGCTGGCTTTGCGCCTGGCCAGCCTGGACGAGGTCTTCCTGGCGCTGACCGGACACACCGCTGAAGAGGAGCACGCCTGATGGCCGCGATCGCCGCTATGCCGGCAGCCCGCCGTATCGGCCCGGTCCGCGCGCTGCGGCACGGGTTCACGCTCGCCTGGCGGGCCGTCGTGAAGATCCGCCACAACCCGGAGCAGCTGCTGGACGTGACGCTGCAGCCGATCGTGTTCGTGACGATGTTCGTGTTCCTGTTCGGTGGCGCGATGAGCGGCGGGAACCGGCACTCGTACCTGCAGTTCGTGCTGCCGGGGATCGCGGTACAGACGATCATCTTTGCCAGCGCGGGTACGGGTACGAACCTCAACACCGACATCACCAAGGGCATCTTCGACCGGTTCCGCAGCCTGCCGATCGCCCGGTCCAGCCCGTTGACCGGGCTCATCCTCGGCGACCTGGTGCGCTACTCGGTATCGGTCGGGGTGGCCACGCTGTACGGGGTGATCCTGGGCTTCCGGTTCCAGAGCAACCCGCTCGCCGTGGTCGCCGCGTACGCGCTGATCGCCGCGTTCGCGCTCGCCTTCTGCTGGGTCTGGGTGCTGATCGGGCTGATCGTGAAGAGCACACAGAGCCTGCAGGGCTTCGGCTTCGTCGTGATGTTCCCGCTCACCTTCGGCAGCAACATCTTCACCAGCCCGGCCACTCTGCCGGGATGGCTGCAGGCATGGGTGAAGATCAATCCAATCACCGCGTTGACGGACGCGGCCCGCGGGCTGATGCTCGGCACCGGCCCGGTCGCCACCCCGGCCTGGCACGCGCTGGCCTGGGCGGTCGCCATCACGGCCGTGTTCGCCCCGCTTGCCGTTGCCCGGTACCGGCGGATGGCGTAAGCACCACAGGGATCAGGCCGGTGTCGCGACAGGGCGGCGCCGGTCGATCTGTTCCCACGCCCTAACCCCTCGCCGGTACGCATACAGCGCTCCGGTCTGGCACGCTAGAAGACGTGCTGACCTCGCCTGCCCGGCTGCTGGGTGACGCGGACCGAGGCGCGGTGGAACGGCTCCTCGACCGGGATCCCTATGCGGCTGCCCAGGTCCTGGAGCAGGTCTCCGCGTACGGGCTGGCGTGGTGGCGCACCGAGGCGCGGGTGTTCGGCTACGGTTCCCGCCGGCACCTCGAATCCGTCTGCTGGCTCGGGCACAACCTGATCCCGGTCAGCGCCTCACCGGCCGCGGTCGCGGCGTTCGCGGACCTGGCCAGCCTCAATCCCCGCAACTGCTCGTCCATTGTGGGCCGTGCCGACGCCGTGCTGGACCTGTGGAGCCGGCTGGCACCGGCGTGGGGCCGGGCCCGGGACGTACGCCCGTGCCAGCCGCTGCTGCTGGCCACCACGCCGCCGGCGGTACCGGCGGACCCGCTGGTGCGGCTGGCCCGGGAGGACGAGGTGGACCTGCTGTTCCCGGCGGCGGTCGCGATGTACACCGAAGAGGTGGGCATCTCGCCGCTGACCGATGGCGGCGGGCGGGCATACCGCGAGCGGGTGGCGGACCTGGTGCGCGGGCGGCGGGCGTACGTGCGGCTGGACGGCGGGCAGGTCGTGTTCAAGGCCGAGCTGGCGGTGGTCACCCGGCACACGGCGCAGGTACAGGGCGTCTGGGTGGCGCCGGAGTGGCGCGGGCAGGGCCTGGCCACCCGGGGCATGGCGGCGGTGGTACGCGACGCGCTGCGCCGGGTCGCGCCGAGCGTGACGCTGTACGTCAACGACTACAACCACGCCGCCCGGCGCGTGTACGAGCGCTGCGGCTTCCGCCAGATCGGCGCCCTGGCCACCGTGCTCTTCTGAGCCGAGCCAACTACCCTAAGTAATCTGTCACTCGCAATTTGTATGCGTACATTTAACCGACGGTAACTGGCAAATTGCGAGGGGTTCGGATCGTTCATTCACCCGGCTAGCTATAGGCACGGCTGGGCGGTCTGTCCGAATGTAATTACGTAGAGTTATTGCTTCGTATCTGTGAACTGGCTCACCGGAATGGTGGGACTATCCCACCTTTTGGGCTGTCGAGTGCGGGGTGCGGCGTAACACATGGGTCGGGAAGAAATGGCCGCGGACCGCGAGATCGGCGAATTTCCGGGAGTTCGGCGAGTCTTGATTGTGTTGTTGGGGCTGTTGGGAAATTGCTCCCCTGTTCGGCAATCGCCCGGGATGACAGCGGGTCGGCCATTCGGCTAAAAGAGTCCCCGCGTGCCCGACATAACCGTCTGTAATGGCGAATTAGCGTCAAATCCAGCGGCAAGCAACCGCGAACCGCCGTGGAAAGGGACTTCCGATGACGCTCATCTCGCTCAGCAGTGCACGCTCCGTACGCAAGCTCAAGTCACCGACGGTGAGCGTCGTGATCCCGGCTCTGAACGAGGAGCGGAACCTCCCCCACGTGTTCGCCCGGCTGCCCCGCGATGTGAGCCAGGTGATCCTGGTCGACGGCGGCTCGGTCGACCGGACCGTCGCGGTGGCCCGCGAGCTGTGGCCCGGCATCGAGGTCGTACAGCAGACCCGCACCGGCAAGGGCAACGCGCTCGCCTGCGGCTTCGCCGCCTGCACCAGCGAGATCATCGTCATGATCGACGCGGACGGCTCCACCGACCCGGCGGAGATCCCGCGGTTCGTGCAGACCCTGGTCGAGGGTGCCGACTTCGCCAAGGGCTCGCGGTTCCGCTCCGGCGGCGGCAGCGACGACATCACCGTGCTGCGGCGGCTCGGCAACGCCGGCCTCAACGGCGTCGCCAATCTGCTGTTCCGCACCCGCTTCACGGACCTGTGCTACGGCTACAACGCCTTCTGGCGCCGGCTGCTGCCGCTGCTGGACCTGCCCGACATCGAGACGGCGCCGGCCGCCGACGGCCGCAAGCTGTGGGGCGACGGGTTCGAGATCGAGACCCTCATCAATGTACGGGTGGCCGCCCAGCGGCTGCGCATCGAGGAGGTGCCCAGCCACGAGGCGCGGCGCCTGTTCGGGGAGAGCAACCTGAACACCTTCCGCGACGGGACGCGGGTGCTGCGCACCATGGTCGCCGAGTTCCGCCGGGAACGCCGGCTGGCCGCGGCCCGCGCCGCGCAGGCCGCGCCCGCCCTGCCGCTGGAGCTGG
>DATEJJ010000792.1:0-4721 GCA_035278125.1 Rugosimonospora sp. | reverse complement strand
CGGCGGCCAGTTCGCCGCGCAGCTTCTCCTCGCGCTCCTCGGCCGCGGTCACCGTCGCGGTGGCCGTCGTGGCCGCGTCGGTCGCCGCCAGCACCGCGTCCGCGATCTCCTCGGCCGCCGCCCGCGCCGCGCCATCCCGGGTGACCCGGCCCAACAGAGCCAGTTCGCCGTCCAACTCGGCCAGCGCGTCCTGCGCGGCCTCAGCCTGCCGTCCGGCTTCCACCAGATCGGGTACGGCCTGCTCGACGCTGCTCGCCAGCCGGCGCATCCCGTCGACCCGTGCCGCGGCGCCGGCCAGTGCCTCGTCCGACGCGTCGGACAGCTCGGCCAGCAGCCGGTCGGCGGCCGTCACCCGCGACTCGGACTGGCCGGCAAGCACGGTGGCCTGCTCGCGTACCTTCTCGTAGACGGACAGGCCGAGCAGGTTGACCAGGATCTGCTGCCGCTGCGCGGGCTTCGCGTGCAGGAACTCGGCGAACGCGCCCTGCGGCAGTACCACGCACGTGGTGAACTGCTCGTACGGCAGCCCGACCGCGGCCAGTACCGCGCTGTCCAGTTCGGACGGTGTACCGGCCAGCGGCTCGCCGAGTTCGGCCGGCCCGTCACCGTCCAGAGTGGACACATCGAACCCGCGTGGCAGCAGCTCCAGCCCGGCGTGCGTGGTGCTCACCTTGCCCTTGCCGTCCCGGCGCACCACCCGGGTGGCCGCGTACCGCGCGCCGGCCGACTCGAACACCAGTCGTACCCGGGCCTCGCCCGCGGACGGGGCGAGCGCGTTGGCGATGGCGCGCCGGTCGCCCCAGCGCGGTACCGTGCCGTACAGCGCGAAGCAGATCGCGTCCAGGACGGTGGACTTGCCCGAGCCGGTCGGGCCGACCAGGGCGAAGAAGTCCGCGTCGGTGAAGTCCACAGTGGTCGGTTCGCGGAACACGGTGAAGCCGGCCAGATCCAGGCGCAGCGGGCGCATCAGCTGTGTACCTCCGCGTACAGCTTGTCGAAGAGGTCGCGTACCGCCGGGTCCTGGTGCCCCCGGCTGGTGAGGTAGTCGCCGAACAGCTCACCGGCGGCCCGGCCCGTGCGGCTCTGCCGCGGCAGCTCCACAGTGGACTCGGCGAGCAGCTGCGGGTCGATGCGTACCTCCAGCGCGCGGGGCAGCGCCTCCTGTACCGCCTCGCGCAGCCCGGCGCGCGGCCGCTCGCGCACGTACACCCGCAGCCAGGCCCCATCTGTCTCCATTGCGGACAGCTCGGCCAGCGTGCCGCGTACCGTGCGCAGCGGTACCGCCCGGGTCAGCGGTACCTCGCGCGCCTTGGCCGGCGTGCTCGCGGTCACCTCGACCAGGGTCACCGACGGGCGGTTCTCCTCCTCGCCGAAGTCCACCGCCAGCGGTGCGCCGCTGTAGCGCACCGGGCAGGGCCCGGGTACCGCCTGCGGCCGGTGCAGGTGGCCCAGGGCCACGTAGTGCGCGGCGGCCGGGAACACCGTCGCGGGCACCGCGTACGCGTGGATCGTGTGCGCGTCCCGCTCGCCGCCACCGGTCTTCGCGCCCACCACGGTCAGGTGCGTGGTGACGAGGTTGACGGTGTCGCCGCGGAACCCCTCGCAGAGCGCGGCGAGCAGCCGCCCGAGGTGGTCCGCGTACGTCTGGGTGGCCTCGGCGGCGGTCAGCGAGAACATCTCCGTCGCCCGTACCGCGTACCGTTGCGACAGGAACGGCAGCGCCACCAGCTGCCACGCCTCGCCGCCGGCGGTCTGCCCGGTGACGAGGTGCTCGGCCGCCCGGTCGCGTACCGTGCCGCGCAGGGTGATCCCGGCCGCGTCCGCCCACGGGCGCAGCGCGTCCAACGCGGCACCGTTGTCGTGGTTACCCGCGATCGCGACCACCGCCGCGCCGCTGCCCCGCAGGGCGGACAGCGCGCGGGTGACGACGCGGGTCGCGTCCGGGCTCGGCGCGGCCGTGTCGAACAGGTCACCGGCCACGATGACCAGATCCGGCTGCTGCCCGCGGGCGATCTCGACCAGCTCACCGAGGACCGCGAGGTGTTCGTCCATCCGGGACTGTCCCTTGAGGACCTTCCCGACGTGCCAGTCGGAGGTGTGGAGGATACGCATCAGAACGGTATGTCCTCGTCGGTCAGGGTGGCCCCGGCCGGCCGGGCACCGACCACCGCGAACGCGTCGCTGCGCTGGGTCAGCGAGCGCAGCGACGCCCGCGGCGGCGTACCCGCCTCGTCGACGCGGCTGGCCCAGGCCGGAAAGGGGAACTGCACCACCAGCGGTACGGGCAACTCGGGTTGGCTGACGAACATGGTGCCGGGCTTGGCGATCAGCGCACGGGCGCGCTGGGCGCCGGGCAGGAAACCGTACTCCGGGCGGCCCGCCTCAGCCGGGTCCAGCCGCCCCACCACCTTGACCGCCGAGTTGGTGACGATCCGCCGCTCCACCTCGCTCGCGGTCTGCTGCGCGCCGACCAGGATCACCCCGAGCGACCGGCCCCGCTCCGCGATGTCCAGCAGGATCTCCTTGATCGGCGAGGAGCCCTCGCGCGGCGCGTACTTGTTCAGCTCGTCCAGCACCACGAACAGCAGCGGCTTGCGGGTGGCCTTCTTCTCCTTGCGCTCGAACTCCGCTTTCAGCGTCACGCCCACCACGAACCGCTGCGCGCGGTCCGGCAGGTTGTGCAGGTCCACCACGGTCACCTGGGCGCCGTCGGTGGTGTCCACCCCGTGCGGGCGGTTGGCCGGCAGGTCGCCCCGGATCAGCCGGGCCAGGTCGCGCTTTGACGCGATCAGCCGGCGGGCGAACGCGTTGACCGTACCCAGCCCGACCGCCGAACCGGCCCACAGCGACCGGGTCTCCTCGTCACCCAGCGCCGCGACCACGAAGTCCACCAGGTCCGCGTACGAGCCCAGCCGGGTGCCGTCCACGACCACCGCGCCCTGCGCCGGTACCGCGACCCGGGCCAGGTGTGCGGCCACCGCGTGCACGACCATGGTGTACTGCTGCTTCTCGTCGTCCGCGTCGGCGAACACGTACGGCAGCAGGCGGGACGCGCAGAACTCTTCGAGCGTCCAGTAGAAACTGTCCACTCCGGACAGTCGGCTGGACACGTCCGGGGTACCGGTCGGGTCACCGGCGCGCGGCGGCGCGTACACGGCCACGTCCGGGAAGGGCTGCGCGGGCAGGCAGAGCCGCGCGTACGCGTCCACTGTGGCCTCGTCCAGCCGCGTGTTCGGGTGGTCCAGGAAGAGCAGGTCCTCGCCCTTCACGTTGAAGACGAGCGCCTTGGTGTTGACCGCCTCGGCGCCCAGCACCCCGGACCGGAACAGCGAGTAGAGCAGGAACGTGGCGAAGCTCGTCTTGGTGGCGACACCCGAGATGCCGGAGATGGACACGTGCGCGCCCCGGGTGCCGTCCAGGAACTCGGCGTTCAGGTACAGCGGCTCGCCGTCCCGCCCGGTGCCCATCGGTACCCGCTTCGTCATGCCGTCGAAGTGCAGTGCGGCGGTACGCTGCTCGCCGGCGGCCCGGTGTACCAGCGCGCCCGGCGTGGGCGGCACGTAGAGTTCCGGCTCGACCCGGGTGGTGGTGATCTCCGCCGCCTCCTGTACCTGCGCGGGCAGCGTCCCGTCGGCGATGGCGAACACGTCGGACTCGAACACGGCGCCCTCGTGCCGCGCCCGCACCTGAGTCACGACGCCGGAGATGGTGACCTCGCCGCCACCGGGCAGGGCGGCACTGTTCGCACCGGGCAACGCACGCTTGGTCACCACGACGTCGTCGAGTTGCAGGTACGCGTCGGGCGCCACGGCCACCCAGAACTGCAGCGGCGTGGCGTCAGCGGTCCCGAGCACCCTCCCGACGGGCGAGCCGTTAGCACTCATGTCTCAGCATCGTGCCCTACGGGTACGACCCGAGTCATGCGGCCACGCCGTCAGGAACGTGCCTCGCTTTCGAGCTTCGTCAGGGTGGTCATGTCGGTCAGCGTGTAGGTGCCGCGGGTGGTGAGCTGGAAAATGTTGACAACGGCATCCCGATCGTCATCCGCATCGGGCTCTACGAGCCAGAACTCGCGGATCCGCGCTGCGGCATATTCGTCTGGCTTGATGACCCGGTCGCGCCGCTCGGACTCCGCCGAAACGATCTCCACGACGAGGTCGACGTCTGCGGCGTCGAACTGGGAACGGCGCATGGGCGGCGTGGCGCCGCGCCGAAACCGCGTGACGTCTGGCTCACGGACAGTGCGGGGTGCGAGGACCACCCCCGTCTCCGTGCTGACCTCCCAGCCGGCCGCTTCGAACATGTTGGCCAGGCGGCGCATGACATAGGCGTGCCATCGCATCTGGGCGGCTGCCGCCATCTCGAGGATCCCTTCCGACAACTCGACGCGGACACCTTCGATGGGTGGGAAGTGTTCGAACTCCTCCGCCGTCATCGGGAGGCTGAAGGGGAAGTCAAGTACTGTCATGGCCGTCTCCTTCGCGCAGATCAGGCGCTGCGAGCGTACCGCAGCAGGAGGTTGTCCCCGGCGCAGAGCGCGTGGGCCAGGGTGAGGCCGCGCACCGCGGACGCCGGGCCCGCCGTGATGCGGCTCGCGCCCGGCCCGGCCAGCAGCGGCGAGAGCGTCAGGCACACCTCGTCCACCAGGTCCGCCGCCGTCAGCGCGCCCATCAGGTGCGGACCGCCCTCGCACAGCAGCCGCGCCATGCCCTCCTTCCGCA
>DATEJJ010000791.1:0-5552 GCA_035278125.1 Rugosimonospora sp. | reverse complement strand
CGGTCAGGTCGCCGGGTCGGTCCCGCCCGCCGCGGCGGGCGGGGCGGGTGCGGTGCTGGCTGATGGGGTGGAATCGGGGCGGCGGCCGTCGACGAGCACGGTCACCCGGTCGCCGCGGCGGCGGAAGGCCGCGACCGACAGCAGCGCCCAGCAGGTGACCGCGACGCCGGCGGCGACCGGTCGGGTGTGCGCGCTGCTGCCGGCCCAGGTCATGGCCGCGGTCAGGGCACCGAGCAGTACCCAGCCCAGCCGGGCACCGTGCGATCCCAGCCAGGACAGCAGCAACAGGACCGCGCCGCTGGCCAGCCAGGTCCACCACAGCTGCCCGGGATTGGCGGGCAGCCCGTTGGCGTGGCTGTCCAGGTAGGCGCGGACCGGCGTGGTGACCACGCGGGTCACCGGGCCGGTGGCCACCCAGTGGGTCAGGTCGGCGCCGTGGCTGGCGCCGGCGGCCAGCAGATGCAGCAGCGCATCGAGCAGCAGCCAGGCGGCCCACAGGCTGCCCACGGTCACGGCGAGGACGACCGCGGCGAAGCCGGCCAAAGACCACGTCGTTCCGCAGGTCAGGCCGCGCAGCGGGGCCCGGCCCCGGCCAGGGCGGGGCGGTCGGGTGGGGGAGGTGTCGAAGGTGGTGTCCACTGTGGTGGAAGGTCCTCTCGGTCGTGGGTCACACGGTGGGTGGGGCGGGTCGATGTCGGCAACACCCGCCGGCCAACGCCGACAATTCGTTGACACGGGCGCCGGGGCGCCGGGTCAGGCGTCCTGCAGTTCGAGGAAGTACCGGCTGGCGTCGGCCAGCTGGATGCCGATGGTGTTGTCGTCGACGCGGTCGGCGACCTCGATGGACTCCTCGTCCAGCAGAAGCGTGGCGATCACGTCGAGCAGTTCGTTCTTGGTCATCTGCGGTTCCTCCGGGTTCGGTTCGTCGGGACGGGTGTGCGTGTCGGGTCGGGTCACGGCAGCTCGGCGAGTTCGGCGGCCGGGCGCAGCGCGCCGCAACAGCCGGGTTCGGGGCAGCGCTGCTCGCCGCCGGCGTAGCTGACGACGGCCGTGCCGCACCGGTCACAGCCGTGGTCGTCGCCGACCGGACACCGTTCGGCGGGCGCCGCGGGTTGCGGGTTGTCGCGCGGCATGGGGGGTTACCTGCTCGCGCGGATCTGCTCGACGAGGACCTGGGCGTAGCAGCCGTAGCCGTCGTTGCGCATCTCGTTCATCACCACGATGGCGGCGCCGTTGTCGCCGATGGCCAGCGCGTCCTCGATCTGCTCGCGGCGCCGGTCCAGGTACTCCTGGCTGGGTTCGTTGGGCATGATGGTGGTGCTCCCTTCCGTGGGTTGGGGCGCGTGGGGCGGTCCGGTTGCTTTGGCTGGCGGTGGACCGCCCCGGTCTGCGCGTTCGGTGGTTGCCCGTGGTCAGCGCTGGTCGCTGCCGGGTGCCGCGTCCAGCAGGCAGGTGCTGACGGGACGCCCAGCTAGCCACAGGGCTGCGCCGCCGAGTGAGTAACCACGGCTCAGCACTGCGGGTCCCCGATCAGCCTGCGGATCGCGGCATCAGCTGTCGTGTAGCCGGTCGCGGCCGGGCCGTCCACCTCGTACGCGAGCCGCCCCGTCTGGGCGTAGCGGATCGTCCACCCACGGCGCTCCTCGACCACCATGTATGGGCAGTTGCAGGCGACCACTTGGTATCGTGCGCCGATCCGCCGCACGCGCTGGTCGTTGTCGTAGGCGCTCATGGGTCACCACGTCCGGGTCATCGTGGCGTGCTCGTCCGACTCAAGGTGCTCGTACGTCGCCCACGTTTCGCAGGTGTGGCACGTCTCCCGGTCGTCGGCGTGCATGCCCCGACTCTCGGCCTCATCGTCACGGATCAGGGCAGCCCGAAGCTTTTGGTCTGTGACGTTGGCGTGGCCCCACTTCGGTGGCATCATGGCGTGGCCTTCCGCGCCTCGGTGACGCCGGCCTCGGTCAGCATGAACCCTGGGTTGGGAAACTGGTCGTCGACCATGTTCACCAGGCCGGCGGACTGAAGATCGATCAGTACCTGACTGGAGCCCTTGACGCGCAGCATGAGCCGCGCCCAATGGACCTTTCCCGTGTCGGCACCACGCTCCAGCAGGACGGCCAGCATCTCGCGGTGGAGTTCGGTAAGGTTGGCGTTCACGGGTTGTCTCCGCTCGCGTCGGTCAGCGGTCCACGGCTCAGTACCTCATGCCACTGGCGGTAGTCCTCATACCCGTGGCCGATGTCGCCCCACCACAGGTCGCCGTCACGGCGCCACCGCACGCCGAACCGGTCGCGGACCGCGGTCACCTCCGGTCCGGGTGGCCCGTCCATCGACCAGGTCTGGGCGCCGCGTGCCGCGTCGTCGGTCACTGCGGGTTCCCGATGACGTACGCGATCGCGGCGTCGCGGTCGCCGAACACCTTGGGGCGCCGGTTGTACCGGTCCCCTTCGTCGGTGACGTACCCCTGTTCCCCGCCCACGTTGTGCAGCACGAACCCGTCGCCGCCGGCGGCGCGTTCGACGTGCCAGTCGCCGCTGCGCGGCCCGGGGTAGCCGCCCGGGTCGGGCAGCACGGCGGTGTCGTCGCCGCGCAGTTCCACCCGGGTGTCGTTCTGGTACCTGCTCACGCTGGGATGACCTCCTCGATGCTGTTGCCGTTTCGGGTGTTGGCTGGGTGGCCACCGCGCGGCCCGATTCCGGGGAATCGGGCCGACGGACGCGGCCCGGGGTTGCGATGGGGATCCGGCCGCCGCTGTCGTGGCCGGTGCGCCTCGGGTCAGTGGTTGCGGTACCACTCGGTCTCGGCCGCCTCCGGCGTGCTGTTGACCGCCTGGCGCATCAGGCCGTGGTAGTCCGACACGTGGGTGGCGCCCTGCTCACACAGCGACGCCATCGTCGTGCCCTGATCCCGGATCCGGGACAGGTAGGCGAGAGTCTCGGAGTCCACCTGCTTACCCGCCAGGGTCGCCTGCGCCAACTGCAGCTTGGCCAACACCTCACCATTGAGGTGCGCCTGCATCTCCTCCAAGAACCGCAGCGTGGCCTGGATGTCGGTGGTCTCACCGGACAGCTGCGTGCCGGTGGGGCGGGGCTGCGGCGAGGGTGACGCCGACGGGGTCGGCACCGGCCGGCGTACGACCGCGTCGCACACGTCGACGTGCCGGGGCATGCAGGTGATGCAGTACTCGGCGCCGCACCCTTCGCAGAGGGATGAGGTTTCGCTGGACCGGCTCCCGGTGTCGCAGATGAAGCAGGCCATGGCTCAGGCACCCCACGTCCGCGGCGCTGGCGGGTGGTGCAGGTCCAGCACGGCGTGCGCGGCGTCTTCCGCGCTGGCCCACCGGGCGCCGTCGAAGTCGTCTCCCAGCCGGGAGGCGACCCAGCCCGCTGCGGTGTCGCGCAGGGTCCACTCGCCGCCGTCCGGGTCCGGGATCGTGTAGCTGCCGTCCTGGTGCGGGCCCTGCACCAACGGATCGGTGAGGTAGGTCGTCACGGTTGATCTCCATTCTTGCCGCGGCGCCGGGCTCGGCCGGGGACGGCGGCATCGATTGCGTGTTGGTGGGTCAGGGCAGTGAGCTGATCTGGGCGGCCAGCTTGAGGACCTCGTCAACGCTGCGGACGGGTGTGTAGCCGCGGTCGCGGTTCCAGGGCGCCTGGTGCGCGATGGCCCATTCGCCGGCCTGACGGGCCTGGCGGGGGTCGTTGATGGGGAAGCGGTGGGGAATGTTGAAGCCGCCCATCCAGATTTCCCAGCAGTTGATGACGCGCTCGCCGCTGACCAGCGTGGTGATGCCGATCTCGTGGCTGATGCGTCGCGGGTCGCTGGGTCGCGGGGCGCCGCTGTCGGCCATGGTCTCCTCCTTCAGGTTCGTCAAGGGGTCGGTCGGGGGTACCCGGCGGGTGGCTCAGGTCCGGGCCCAGCTGGGTGCCTTCGCGGACCACTCCCGGTCGGTGGGCGCCTGGGCGGCCTGCGCGGCGCGGCGGGCCTCGGCGGCGTCGGGGCGGCCGCTCGCGCCGGGGACCCGGGTGTAGGTGTAGTCGGCCCATTTCTCCGTGCCGCCGGGGTCGCGGAGGTCGCCGCAGACCAGGCACTCGGTCTGGCATTCCAGGTAGCTGGCGCGCGGGCGGTCGGCGAACGGGTCGTCGGTGGCGGCGTAGAAGGTGCGGGTGACCAGGGCGGTGGTGCCGTCGGCCAGGCGCCGCTGCCACCGCGCGTCCCAGCCGGCGCTGACCTGGATGTCGCCGCCGACGTCGCCGCCGCGGGTGACGTCCGGTTGGGTTCGCTGCCAGCCGCTCACCGCACCCGCCTGCGGGTCTGCTGGTGATTGGTCATCATGGGGCTGGTTCCCTTCTGCTGGTTGGATTTCCCGGCCACGGGCGCGGCCGGCACGGGGGTCAGACGTCATCCCGCCGGGTGTCCTCGCAGTCGGCGCACAGGAACATCTGGACGTCGTCGAAGAACAGCTCGTACTGGTACGGGTCGCGGATCAGCCGGCCCAGGTTGGGGCACTCGATGCGGGCCCTCGCACGGGCCCATGAGTTCGCCCTCGGCGACGTAGCGGTCCAGGTCGCGGCCCAACGGATGCCTCCTCGGTGTACTGGTAGGGCCGGTCAGGTGGCGGGAGACACGACGGCGAGGAACCGGGCGGCGACCTCGGCGGGGGTGGTTTCGCCCAGCCGCGCGTCCAGGGGGCCGACGTACCAGCCGTTGCGCCAGGTGGAGAACGGCTCGCCGACGGTGTTGGGGATCAGCAGTTCGTGGCGCTGCGACCGGATGCGGGTCTGGACGGTCCACATCCGGGCGATGGCGTCGAACACGACGGTGGCCGGGATGGTGACCGCGAGGGTGTTGGCCACCTGCCTGGCGACCTGGTTGACGGCTGTCGTGGCTGGTTGCACCGCGCGGGCTCCCTTGTGGACTGTGGACGGGTAGGTCAGGAGATCTGGCTGAGGATCACGTCGTGCACGTGGTGGGTTTTGTCGGTACCGCGGAACTCCAGCTCGTAGGTCTGGGTGCCGACGTGGATGGCGATCTGGCCGGTGGAGAAGAACTGGCCGAACGCGCTGCGGTTGCTGACCACGCTCACGCTGGTGATCTGCCGGTACGGGATGCTGGTCAGCGCGACGCGTTTGCCGGCGAACGACTTGTCCTGGATGATCACGCGGCGGTTGGTCAGGCCGATGAAGCCGGTCCCGACGCCGCTGGAGTCGTAGACGGCGATGATGTCCTCGTTCTCCAGCAGCCCGCTTTCGATCTGTTGCAGCTGCTCGCGCCGGTCGTGGTTCACTTTGGTCATCACCGGGGGTCCTTTCCTGCGGCGCAGCCGGGGCAGGTGGCGCGGCCGCCCGGCGTGGTGCGCCAGCCGGCCGCGGTCAGGTTGTCCTGGCTGCGTCGCGGGTTGCGGGTGGGGGCGACGCCACCGGCGATGGAGCACAGCCGGCAGGTGTCGCAGTGGGCGTGGATGGCGGGGCCGCGGAGCCGGGTGACCGCCTGGTGCAGCAGCCCGGTGACGATGGCGGCGGCCGCGGCGGTCTGGACCGCGCCGGAGG
>DATEJJ010000790.1:0-3644 GCA_035278125.1 Rugosimonospora sp. | reverse complement strand
CCACCATCCACAGCACCCCCGGCTACGACGCGGAGACCGGCGTGGGTACCCCCCAGGGCCCGCTGTTCTTCCTCGCGTTGCCGTTCGCGCAGCAACACCGGTAAGCCGTACCACCCGGGAGGGCCTGGTCCACAATGGACCTGGCCCTCTCTGGGCACCGGCCGGCGACGTGATCCTGGATGCGCGGTGCGCTCGATCCCGTTGCCGGATCCGCGGCGGGCTGCTCGGCGCGCGCCCGACCATCATGTGACCCACGCCACTCTGCCGACCCCGACGGATCTCCGGTCGCCGGCCGGTCCTGATGCCGACCGAACCCGACACACCGGCCGGAGACTCTGATTACGCCGCCGACGAGTCCCAGCGGGCCGGCCTGGGCATCCGGTTCGTCGCGCTGCTCCCGCAGCTGACCCCGGCCACCGGCCTCGGCTCCGCCGGAGTCGACGGGTACGCCGCGCGCCAGGGCATCGACCGGGATACCTACGTCCGGGGCCTGCAGCCCGTCCTCACCCCGGACCGGGTCGCCGAGGCCGTCCTGGAGGTCGCCACCGACCCCGGCAGTGCCCCCGAATACCTCGTCACCGGCGCCGGGCTGCGCCAGATCGGCTGAGTCTCCGTCTACAGTGGACCTCAGATGACCTCCGACGCCGAGTTCACCACTCTGACCGGTCCGTACCGGCCGGAGCTGCTGGCCCACTGCTACCGGATCCTCGGCTCGATCCATGACGCCGAGGACCTGGTGCAGGAGACGTACCTGCGCGCCTGGCGCGCCTTCGACCAGTTCGAGGGCCGCTCCTCGGTACGCCGCTGGCTGTACGCGATCGCCACCCGGGCCTGCCTGACCGCGCTGGAGACGCGTACCCGCCGCCCGCTGCCCTCCGGGCTGGGCGCCCCCGCCGACGACCACCGGGTGGCGGTCGCTCCCGGCGACCCGTCCGTGGCGTGGCTCCAGCCCGCACCCGACGCGCTGTTCGGCACCGGCGACCCGGCAGCCGTGGTGGCCGGCAGGACCGGCGTGCGGCTCGCCTTCATCGCCGCCCTCCAGCTCCTGCCCGCCCGGCAGCGGGCCGTCCTGACCCTGCGCGATGTGCTGGCCTTCCGTACCACCGAGGTCGCGGAGATGCTGGACATGACCGCCGCCGCCGTCGACAGTGCCCTCCGCCGCGCCCGGGCCCACCTGGCCGAGGCCGGCCCCGTCGAGGACGACCTCGCCGAGCCCGACGACGCGGCCCTGCGGATCCTCCTGGACAGCTACGTCGACGCGTTCACCCGAGCCGACCCCGACGCGCTCGTGAGCCTGCTGCGCGCCGACGTCGAACTGGAGATGCCCCCGGTCCCCACCTGGTTCACCGGCCGCGCCGCCGTGGTCGGGTTCCTGGCCAGGCGGGTACTCCGCCCGAACGCGTGGCGGATGGTACCCACCCGCGCGAACGGCCAGCCCGCCTTCGTCGTGTACGAGCGCGCCGGCGACGGCCGGTACGAACCGCACGGGATACAGGTCGTGACCCTGATCGGTACCCGGGTCGCCCGCATCACGGCGTTCAACGACCCGAACCTGGTACCCACGTTCACGTCTACCCTCGCCGTATGGCCGATCTCGGGCGAGTGAGACGCGCCGTTCCCCCACCTCACCCCTGTACCGCGCGCTGAGTGCGACCGTGGCCGCCCACGACGACCTGCGCTTCGGCAGGTACGGATACCACCTCGGCGGCCGCCGGTTTCGGCGACCACGCGTCGGCACGCTAACGGCACGACCGGGAGGATCTTCGACGCGTCGGCCAACATGCTGCCAACACCGCCCGGGCCGGGTTCGTGCAACGATGGAGTCAGCCAAGCGCCGGGAGGAGGCGAGCACCATGACATCGAGCAATGCGGAGCCCGTACCGGAGTGGCCGTCCTCGAAGCATGTACCCGCCGAGGAGCTGGCGCGCCGCAAGGGCATACGTCCCATCAAGTCCGTTGACGATCTCGCCCGCCCCGGACTCTTCGAGTCCGATGAGGAGTTGGACGAGTTCCTGGCCGATCTGTACGCCTCCCGCCGGGCCGGCATGGCGTGAGCCTGGTCGTCATGGACACCGACGTAGCGTCGGCCATCATCCGTCAAAGACTCCCCGACCGTCCCAGGGCGAAGCTCGCCGGAAAGGTCGTCTTCATCACCTTCGTCACGCTCGGCGAACTGACCAAATGGACGGTGCAGCGCGACTGGGGACCGCGCAAGCTTGCCGATCTCGCCGAGTGGCAGCAACATGTCGGAGTGCTGCTGGGCGATGAAGATGTTTCGGTCACCTGGGGGCAACTCCAGGCCCGAGCGCAACGGCGGGGCCGCCCGCGACCGATCAACGACAGCTGGATTGCAGCCTGCTGCCTGGTCAACCGGCTACCACTGGCGACCTTCAATACGAAGGACTTCGCGGACTTCGCGCAGCACGACGGACTGAACCTTCTCGATCTGTCGTAGCACTCCTGGATCGAGCGAGCGCCGGCTCGCCTCTGTGTTCATCGTCGCCCTGGCGACCGGGCTGCGGCGCCGGGGAACTGCTCGGCCTGCGCTGGTCGGAGGTGGGACCTGGCCGGCAAGTCGTTGTTCGTACACCGGGCTATCCAGCGCGTTGACGGCCGGCTCCAGTTCGTACCGCCAAGACGCACCGGTCCACCCGACCGATACCGCTGTCTCGGCTCGCGGTGCAGCCGCTTGAGAGGCAGAAGGTCCGGCAGGCCGGGAAGACAACCAAGAGCAGGAGGCGGAAGTCCACGTAATGCTTTTGGCTGTACTCCGAGCAAGATCAGAGCACAAAGTGCCTGGTGGAGACGAGGGGACTTGAACCCCTAACCCCCGCCTTGCAAAGGCGGTGCTCTGCCAGTTGAGCTACGCCCCCGAGGCGTGTCGTAGCGATGATCTCACGGCCACCGCCCCGCGCGCACCCGCCCGAGTGACCAGTCCGCCCGCTACCGCAGGTCGGTGGAGTTGGTCGCCTCGTGCCAGAGCGCCCGCTCGTCGTTGGCGTCCTTGACCTTCTTGGCGACGAAGGCCCCGACACCCAGGATGCCGACGAGGAGCAACAGCTTCTTCCACATGGCCCGTCCCCTTACCAGTCGGTCCGCTTGACCGCCCAACCACGGTCACAATGATGCGTGGGGCTAGATGGAATCGAACCATCGACCTCAGAGTTATCAGCTCTGCGCTCTAACCGACTGAGCTATAGCCCCGCGACGCGACGGCCAAGGTTACCGTACCCGTCGCGGTTCTCCCAAACCGGTTCCCGGGGTGCTCAGTCCTTCTCGGACAGTGTCACTTCGATGCCACCCACGAGGTCGGCGCAGACGTTGTAGATGAAGGCGCTCAGCGTCGCCAGCGCCGTGAACAGCACAACGTTCACCAGTCCCAGCACGCCGGCGGTGCCGATGACACCCGTCGCTGTGATCTTGAAGCTGCTCTTGCCACCGGTCGCGCCCAGCATGTCGGCGAGCATCTTGTTGAGGCTGCGGAACACGCCCATCGCGTCGAGTGCCAGGTAGAGCACGGATGTGGCCACGATCGCGACAAAGAACAGCACGAACGAGACCGCGAACGAGAACTTCATTACCGACCAGGGATCAATCCGCTTGACGAACAGGCGGGCCCGGCGGGGGCCGCGGGCGGCGGCCGA
>DATEJJ010000789.1:0-19012 GCA_035278125.1 Rugosimonospora sp. | reverse complement strand
CCACGTCCGCGTGCGGGCCTTCGCCGGAACCTCCGGGTCAGGCACTGAGTTGAGCGAACTCACGAAATGAACTCCGCACTCGCCCTCAAGACGATGTTTCAGGGTCAAGCCCCGCCTCACTCAACCTTGACACAGAGGGCTGCTGTTGACCGGTCTGGTCGCGCAGACCGGGCGACGCACGGTGTGCGGGATGCTGCTGGGCGCCGGGGCCGCCGAGCACATCGCGCATGACCGGGCGCACCGGTTCTTCTCCCACGCGAGCTGGTCGATCGACCAGCTCGGGTTGACGCTGGCCCGACTGATCGTGGCGCGGCTGGTCGCATCCGGCGACAGCCTTTGCCTCGCCGTGGACGGCACGCTGTTTCGCCGACGCGGCAAGCGGGTGCACCACGCGTTCTGGACACACGACGGCTCCCAACCCGGCCACGTCAGCGCCCGCGGCAACCGGTGGGTCATCCTCGGCCTGGTCGTGAGGCTGCCGATGTGTACCCGCCCGGTCTGCCTACCGGTCCTGTTGCGGCTGTGGGCCGGCAAGGGCAGCCCCAGCCCGGTCGAGTTGGCCCGCACCATGATCGGGCTGCTGGCCCGTGCGTTTCCCGACCACACCCTGCACGTGTCCGCCGACGCGGCCTACCACGGCCGACCATTGCGCGACCTGCCCACCCGCGTCACCATCACCACCCGGCTGCCCCGCAACGCCGTACTGTTCCACCCGGCCCCACCGCGCACTGGCCGGCGCGGGAGGCCCCGCACCAAAGGCGGCCGCATCGGCACCCCCGAGCAGGCCACCGCGCACACCACGTGGCGACAGGCCACCGTGACCTGCTACGGACGCACCACCACGGTGCACACCGCAGTACTGGCCTGCCTGTGGTACGGCACGTTCGGCACCCGAACCGGACGGCTGATCCTGGTCCGCGACACCGGCCGCAGCACCCTGCTGGCCTTGTTCACCACCGACACCGACACACCCATCGAGCACATCATCGCCCGCTACGCCGGCCGCTGGTCCATCGAAGTCGCGATCGAGACCGCCAAGGGACCCATGGGCGTCGGACAGGCCCGCAACCGCCTCGCCCTGGCCGTGCACCGGACCGTCCCGTTCAGCAAGATCGTGATGAGTCTCGTCATCGTCTGGTACGCCGCAGCCGGACATCACCCAGACGACGTCACCGACCGCCGCACCCGCCAACCCTGGTACACCCAGAAGACCGAACCCAGCTTCGAAGACATGATCGCCAAGCTACGCCGCACCATCATCGCCGCACGGTTTCGTGAGGTGGTCAGCTTTACCCCGGCAGCATCGCCGAGTACGCCGCAGGCTTTCCTCGTGGCCTCCCTGCTGCTCCCCGCCGTCCTGGCTGAGGACGGGGTGAGTCCTCGGCGTCATCGCCGGTGAGGACGGCTGGTGTGCACGCTGGCGCGGTATCGGGCGATGGTGCTGGTCGAGCCGGGACGACACGACGATGAGCACGATGCTGCGGTCCGGGTTGTCGGCGAGGGCCGGCTGCGTGCAGGCTGCAACACCGATTGCCCCTTGCCGGGTCGGGCGGCTCGCGTCGATCGTAGGGACATGCCGGGAGTCCAGCGTTGTGATCCTTGTTCGAGACGAGGAACTGGTGCCAGCCGCGCTCGCGAGCGGGACGCTGGCCTGTCCTGGATGCGGCGGCTGGTTGCGCCGGTGGGGGTACGCCCGGCCCCGCTGGGTCCGTACCCGCGACGGTGGGCGTCGGCAGGAACGGCCGGCGCGGGGTCCGGTGTATCTCTTGTGGACGGACGCGGGTGCTGCTGCCGGCTCGCTGCGTGCCCAGTCGCAGCGCCGACGCCGACACGATCGGGGCGGCGCTGCTGGCCGCCGTACTGGGCCGCGGACACCGACCGATCGCCGCGGCGTTGCGGTTGCCCCCGGCCACCGTGCGTGGCTGGCTACGGGCGGCCCGCGCCAACGCCGACTGGCTGTACCACACCGCCGTGGCCAAGCTCTGCGCCCTGGACATCGATCCCGCCCCGCTCAAGCCAGTCGGCACACCCCTGGGTGAGGCCGCCTCCGCGCTCGGCGCGGCCGCCGCGGCGGTCAAGCGGCTCATGGGCACGGCCATGTCCACCCCGGCCTGGCCGGTGATCGTCACCGTCAGCCAGGGCCGCCTGCTGCGACCCACGCGAATCCGCGCTGGCTGATCTCCCCGACCGCCAGGGCCGCAGTCTGCCCCACCCACGTCGTCGTGCCCATCTCGCCGCCACTGTGCACGGTCACCTACGCGCGGTCGTCCTCACGTTGACGCCCGATTCGCCCGAAGCTCGTCCTCATCTCGAATGTCGCCCCGTCTTTAAGATCGACGATGCTAACACCCGCCGACCCCATGACGTCGACTACGGAGTCGCCCCCAATTCGGGTGGCGTGCACTGCGTCCCGGCGCTCCGGTTCGACAACGGCATCGACGTCATCGGTGCCGTGGAGGTCGGGCATGCGCTGATCTTCCCTGTGGCCCGCACGCCGGAACAGGTTGACAGGTTCTGGCTCGACAGTGCGACGCGGCGCAGGTGGCGGAAGGTCCTACTCGAATGGCGACATCCCCATCCCAACCTCTCTCGGGTTAGGGGACGGGGCCGCGGTCGGGAGAGCGGGTCAACGGAGATCGTTCGTAACGCAAGTCACAGAGCCTGGTAGACATAATTAGTATCCAATCAGGCCGGTCATGGCTTTCTGTGGATTCCGCGCTGTCCACGGCAACCAGCACGAACAGCTGTGCCGCCCAGCGGTGTTTGGATCGACCCCTTGTGCGAGCTCACCCAAGGTGGCATATTGGCTACCAATATGATTGCAGAGCTGGCACGGAGGATGCACGATGAACCGAGCCGTGACCCGGCATGATGCCGATCTCGAGGTGCCGGTCCTGATCGTCGGTGGAGGCCCGGCCGGGCTCACGGCCGTGCTGGAGTTGGCCCGGCGGGGGATCGAGGGCCTGCTGATGGAGCGACGTGCGTTCACGACCCATTTCCCGCGGGCACACCTGCTCAACGTCCGGACCATGGAAACCTTGCACGATGTGGGGATCGCCGAGCAGGTCTACCGTGAGTCGCCACCTGAGGATCGCTGGCACAAGTGCGCCTGGTACACCTCGCTCGCCGGCCCGACCCATCTGCACGGCAGGAAAATCGGCGAGGTCGACGCGTGGGGAGGCGGAGCGGACGCGGCTCGATACGCGGCCGCGAGCCCGCGCAGGTACGCGAATCTGCCCCAGCTGCGGCTCGACACCATACTCGCCGAGCATGCTGCGCGAGCCTGGCCGGGGCGAGTCCGGGCTCAGCAGGAGCTCGTCGATTTGAAAACCGATGGCACCGGCGCGACGGCGGTGGTCCTCGACCGTGAAAGCGGCCGCGTGTACCGGGTGCGTGCGCGCTTCGTGATCGCCGCCGACGGCGGCCGGACATGCGCAGGCCTGCTGGGTGTCGGGGTTTCCGGCCCGCGGGCGCTGCTGGACATCGTCAGCGTGTACTTCGCGGCCGACCTCTCGGCTTACGCGGACCCCGAGGCATTGCTGACCTATTTCATCTCACCCGCGGGCCACGGCACCTTCTCCGGTGCGTTGCTGGCCCTCGGCCCGGACCGGTGGGGAGCGGAGTCTCCGGAGTGGTCGCTGGGCCTGGCTCACCGCATCGGCGACCCCGGCGCGGAGGACAGGGGCACGATCGTCCGCCGCGCGCGCGAGATCCTCGGCGTACCCGACCTCGACATGGACGTACGCGCGATCAGCCACTGGCAATTCGAGGGTGTGGTCGCCGACCGGTTCCGCGCCGGCCCCGTGTTTCTGGTCGGCGACGCCGCCCACCGGCATCCCCCGACCGGCGGGCTGGGTTTGAACACGGCCATCGGTGACGTGGCAAACCTGGCCTGGAAGATCGCGGCGGTCCTAGCCGGTGAGGCGAACGAGAGGCTTCTGGACACCTACGAAAGCGAACGAAGGCCGGTCGCCGCGCGCAATGTCGAACACTCGCTGCGCAACGCGGGTCGCCACGGACCGGTGGCCGCTGCCTTGGGTCTCGCGAAAGGACAGTCGGAGGAGCAAGGCTGGGCGCAGCTCGCAGTCTGGGCCGGCGACACCTCCGAGGGCGCGCGACGCCGGGCCGAGACGGCGGCCGCGGTGGCGCGCAACGCCGAGGACTACAGCCAGCTCAACATCGAGGCAGGGTTCGCCTACGAGGCCGGTGCCCTTATTCCCGACGGCGCGCCGCCACCGTCGGGACATGGCTCGGCCACCGAATTCCACCCGACGGCGAGGCCGGGGCATCACGTTCCGCACGTCTGGCTAGAGCGAGCCGGCGCCCGAGTGTCCACATCGGACCTCGTCGCGCCGGTGGGAATGACGCTCTTCGTCGATGCGGCGCACGCGGAGGTATGGCGGCGGGCTGTTGAGGCCGTCACCGGGGTCCGGCTCACGGTTGTCGAGGTGGGTCACGCCTTGGCCGATCCGTCGGAGGCGTGGACATCTGTGCGCGGTACCGGTCCCGACGGAGCCCTGCTCGTGCGTCCCGACCGCCACGTCGCGTGGCGCGTCGCGACCGCCCCCGCCGATCCGGCCGCCGAGCTTTCCGCCGCCTTGCGTCGCCTGCTGCACTCCGCGCCGGGCTCCTCGCCGTCGCGTGGCGACCTGGCCGGGATCACCGGCGCCGGCGAAGCGCTGCGGGTGACCTCGGCACGTGATCCGCACTTGTTCACCGTCGTCGAGTAATACCGATCAGGAGGGAATTCCGTGGCAGAGATCGTTTTCGGCGCGGCCACCTCACACAGTCCGCTGCTGGCGGCACCGCCGAACCTGTGGGCCGAGCGCGCCGCCCAGGACCGCGCCAACCCGGAGCTCTACGACCGTGCGGGGGTGATCCGGAGCTTCGACGAGCTCGCGGCCGCGGCGGCGGACCGGTTCGCCGAGAGCCGCACGCCGGACGTCTGGGAGGAGAACTGGCGGCGCTGCGAGGCGGCACTGGCACGGTTGCGCGAGGATTTCCGGCGCGTCGCTCCGGACGTCGTCCTGATCGTCGGTGACGACCAGAGGGAGCTTTTCACCGAGACCAACCAGCCGGCCATCGCCATATCTGCGGCGGCGGAGATGAAGACGGGAGTGCTCGACGACCACGACTCGGAGTTCCTCAAGGAGGCTGCTCGAAGCTACCTGATGGACGCCGAGTTCACCTTCGCCGGACACGCGGAGCTGGCCGAGGACCTGGCCCGGGGTTTGACGACGGAAGGGTTCGACGTCGGCTGGATGGCCGACGCGCCGCCGGGAGCCGGGTTCGGACACGCCTACGGCTTTCCGATTCACAAGTTCCTGCAACCGGTGCCCGTCCCGGTCATCCCGTTCATGCTCAACACCTATTACCCGCCTAACCAACCGAGCCCGCAACGGTGCTTCGACCTCGGGCGTGCCCTGCGTGCGGCGGTCGCGGCGTCGCCGATCGAAGTGCGAGTCGCCGTGCTCGCTTCCGGCGGTTTGAGCCATTTCGTCGTGAACGAGGAATTGGATCGGCAAGTGCTCGACGCGATCACGAACAAGGACAGCGAGGGCCTCCGCGGTATCCCCGACGCCTTGCTCAACAGCGGTTCGTCGGAGATCCGCAACTGGATCACCGTCGCCGGCGCCATGGAGGGCAGGCCGGTCGACTGGTCCGAGTACGTGCCCATCGTGCGATCGGCGGCGGGCACCGGGTGCGGTATGGGCTTTCTGAGCTGGTGTTAGGAAGGAGTGGACATCGTGGCCCGACGTTCGATCGAGGTGCCCGGCCTGCATCACGGCGGCCTGCCGATCCCGCAGGCGTGCGTGGTGGGCAACTTGCTCGTCTCGAGCGGGATCTCCCCGCTCGACCCGGGGACGGGAACCGTGCCGGTGGATCCCGCGGACCAGGTGGAGCTGGTGTTCGCGAACGCCCGCCGGGTCCTCGATGCGGCCGGTGGCCGGCCCGAGGACGTGGCCAAGTGTACGGTCTTCGTCCGCGACAAGGCGATCCGGCCCCTGGTCGACAAGTACTGGACCGAGATGTTCTCCGACGCGGACGCCAGGCCCGCCAGGCACACACTGCGGATCGACCTGGCCGAGCCGCTGCGGATTCAACTCGAGATCATCGCGCTGCTGGGGGAAGGCTGACCAAATCATGATCATCGACGCGCACGCCCATCTCGTCGCCCCCGACGGGTTGTACGCCTACCGGGCGACCCTGGTCGCCGACGGCGGCTACCACATGGGCGAGCCCAAGATCTCCGACGGCGCCCTGGCTGAAGCCGCCGCGGGCAACGTGGCCACTATGGACTCGGTCGGAACCGACCTGCAGATCCTGTCGCCACGGCCGTTCCACCTAGGTAGTTCGATGAGTCCCGCTCGGCTGGTCGATCCCTGGATCCGCGCGAACAACGACACGATCGCCCGAACGGTCGCCCTGTATCCGGACCGGTTCGCGGGAGTCGGCGGCTTGCCGCTGATCCCCGACCAGCCGGTCGATGTGGCGTTCGCCGAGCTGGATCGTCTCGTGGACCTCGGTTTCGTCGGCGTCCTGGTCAATCCCGATCTGCACGAAGGCCGCGGCAGCACCCCATCGCTCGGTGACCCGTACTGGTACCCGTTGTATGAGAGGCTCGTGGAACGCGACCTCCCCATGCACGTCCACTCCGCGGGCTGCTACAGCGAGCGCGAGACTTACAGCGAGCACTTCGTCACCGAGGAAACCGTTGCAATCCTGTCCATCCTGCGCGGCCCGGTGTTCACCGACTTTCCTTCGCTGCGGGTCCTGATCTCCCACGGTGGCGGCTCCGTGCCCTATCAGATCGGGCGCTGGCAGGCCGAGGTCCTGCACCCGGCACTCGCCGGTAGCGCGGCGTCGGAGCGGTTCGAGACTTCGTTGCGGCGGTTCTGGTTCGACTCGGTGCTGCACTACCCGCCGTCGCTGGAGTTGCTGCTGCGGACGGTGGGAGCGGACCGGGTGTTGTTCGGAACCGAGAAGCCGGGTAGCGGAAGCGCCCCCAACCCGGTCACCGGCCGCGACTTCGACGACATCAAGCCCGTCATCGAGGGCATCGAGTTCCTGTCGGACGCCGAACGAAGTGCGGTGTTCGAGGACAACGCGCGTCTGGTGTTTCCGGCGCTGAACAACGTGGCCGGTCGTCCATGAACGACTTCGTGAAACGGCTGCGGGCACTGGGCGCCTGCGCCGTCTCTGACGCCCTAGACCGGCACGGCCTCACCGGCGTCGTAGCTGGACTCCAGTCGCTCGCCGATCAGCGGCCCCTCGCCGGACGCGCCGTCACGGTCCTGCTGGGCCCGCCGCCCGCTCAGCCCGCTGCATCGCCCCGGCGCCATCTGGGCACTGCCGCCGTCGACGCTTCCGGCCCGGACGAGGTCATCGTGGTCGCCCACCAGGGCCGGACGGACTGCGCGGGCTGGGGCGGCCTGTTGTCGCGCGCCGCCGCGGCGCGTGGCATCGCGGGCGTGCTGGTCGATGGGGCGGCCCGAGACCTGGCTGAGGCCAGTGAAGCACGACTCCCGGTTTTCGCGCGCGTCGGTACCCCGGTCACCGCCCGGGGGCGTGCGGTCGAACTGGCCTGGGGTGAGCCGGTCGAGATCGGCGGGATACCCGTGGCCCCCGGTGACCTCGTCCTCGGTGACGCATGCGGCGTGGTCGTCGTCCCGGCGGGACGAGCGGAGGAGGTGCTGGCCACGGCGGAGCGGATCGCCGCCACCGAGTCGGCCATGGCCGTCGCGATCCACGCGGGGATCCCCGTCTCCGAGGTGATGGTCAGGAACTACGAGGAGCTGACCGATCGTGACGGCTGAGCAGACGCAGGAAAGTCGCCTGGCAGCTTTGTCGACCTCCACGGTCTCTGACGCGCTGGATCGCCTCGCCATTGCGGGACAGGCACACGGCATCGTGCCCCTCGACTGGGCGTTCCGGCTGGCCGGGCGCGCCTGGACGGTGCGCTACGGGCCGGTCGGGCAGGACCGTGGAACGGTCGGTGACTACATCGACGACCTCGGCCCGCACGACGTCGTCGTGCTGGACAACCAGGCCCGGCTCGATGCCACCGTGTGGGGCGACCTGCTAACGACCGCCGCCCATGGCCGCGGCGTCGCGGGGACGGTCGTCGACGGTGTATGCCGTGATGTCAACCGCAGCCTCACGCTCGGCTACCCGATCTTCTCGCGGGGCCACTGGATGCGCACCGGCAAGGACCGGGTCCGCGTCGAGGCTACCCAGGTGGCGGTGTCGATCGGGGGTGTCCGGGTCGAGCCGGGTGACCTGCTGCTCGGCGATGGCGACGGGCTGGTGGTCATCCCCGGCATCCGCGCCGAGGAAGTGCTTGCAGCGGCGGAGGAGATCGAGCGCGCGGAGCACAGCATTCGCCGGGCCGTCGAGGCCGGCACGTCGCTCCGTGAGGCCCGCCGTGCCGTCGGTTACCACGGCCTCCAGCACTCGAAGGACGGGACGTCATGACGCTTGCCGGCGAGAACGACACCGGGCTGCGTTCGGCCACCGTACACGAAGCGTCGGCCGTCTTCGGCGCACTGCCTTCGGGGATCAAGCCGCTGTCATCGGACATGTACTTGGCGGCTGCGGTGTTTCCCGTCTGTGTCCGACCGGTGGCAGCCTCTGGCTGCATCGCGCGGTGTACGCGGCGAGCCGCGGAGAAGTACTGGTCGTCCAGACCGACATGGCCTCGAGTACGGCTACCGGGGTGAGAGCCTGGCGGCCGCCGCGATCGCCCGTGGTCTGGCGGGTCTCGTGATCCACGGAGGCGTTCGCGACTCCCGGCTCATTGAGCTCGGCTGGCCTGTCTTCGCCGAACGGCTCTGCGTTCGTCGGGCCGCGAAGGACCTGTGGGGCGGTGGCAAGCTCGGCGAACCCGTCCGGTTGTGCGACGTCACTGTCGGTCTCGATGATCTGATCGTCGCCGATACCGACTGTTTCGTGTGTGTTACCAAGGGAATTGCCGACGAGGTCCGGACCAGGTCCGTCGGGCGGGAATGGACCGAGACGGAGTACATCCGGCGCCTGCGTGGAGATGGGACCATCGGGGCCCTCTACGGTTTGCCGTGAGCTCGCGTCAGCCGGCCGGGAAGCCTGTCACTGTATAGTGCAAGCCGTCATGCACAGTGAACGGGGGCGCTTGATGCCGGGGAAGGTGGTTCCGACCGCGCTGGTGTCCGCTGCCCAGAGCCATAGCGTCGCAAGCGTGATCAACCGGCTCCGGGATCTGATCATCGATCGCGACCTCCTGCCGGGGCATCAGATCCGCCAGGAGGAAATGGCCCGCCTGCTGGGGATCAGCCGGGTGCCATTGCGGGAGGCGCTTCGGGTTCTCACCACGGAAGGCCTGCTGACGCATCGGCCGCACCAGGGTTACTTCGTCACGAGGCTGAGTACCGAGGAACTTGAGCAGATCCACAATCTGCTCGAGTTCCTGGAGACGGAACTGATCCGGACGGCTCGGTGGCCCTCCAGCGACGAAGTGGCGCACCTGAGGGCCATCAACCGGGAGATCGCCGGAGCCGCGGACGAGCGGGACGTCGCCGCGGTGAACCGGCTCAACCGCGCGTTGCATCGGGAAATCTTCCGGCTGTCACCGATGGTGGTGTACCTTACCGAGGCGGAGAAGTTCTGGACCATCTCCGAGCCCTATCGCACGCTGCACGTGGCGACCACGGACGCCGCGATCGCGACCGGGCAACACGGGCAGCTCATCGACGCACTCGCTGCCCAGGATCGCGCGCTGTGCCTGCGGATCCTCGCGCACCATCGGCGCCAGACCCAGGAGGCCGCGCTCGCCATGCTGACTGGCGAGAAGAGGCTCGGTACCGGGCTCGTCGCAGGGCGGTAGCACTTCGGGTCCACCCGTAGCCAGTCATCGGTGACGCTTCTGGTAGAGGCGAGGGGCGCTGCCGATCTGGTCGGCGAACGCGCGCCGGAAGGCGGCCTCGCTGACATACCCGACGGCCGCGGCGATGCGGGATACTGGCATATCCGTCGTGGCGAGGAGATTCGCGGCGGTCGCCATCCGCCATCGGATGAGGTAGGCGTGTGGGGTCTCACCGACCGCCGCTGCGAACCGGGCGGCGAAGGCCGAGCGCGACAGACCGCAAGCCGACCCGAGGGAACCGACCGACCAGGAACGCCCGGGATCAGCGTGGATCAGCGTGATGGCGGGAGCGATCAGCGGATCGGCCAGTGCTCGCAGGCCGGGCTGGCTGGCGGTGTCGTGAGTCTCCAGGCGGAGAGCGAGGATCAGCAATGCCTCGGCCAGGCGGCTCATCAGCCTGGTGCTCGCGGGGCCGGGCGACGCGCTCTCCTCGATCATCGTGTCGGCGACGTGCCGCAGCGGTACGGTCCCGGCCGCCGCCTCACCAGAGACATGGATCACCGTTGGCAGGCTGTCCCACAGCGGCCCACGCGGTGCGTCGCCCATCTGCATCAGGCAGCACACGAAGGAGCTGCCGGGATTGCCTTGTGCCAGCCGCAGTGGCTGGGGCGTCGCGGTGCGCGTGGGTGGCAGGGTAAGCGTCCAGGTCGTGCTGGCCGGGTCGGAGCCGTCGTGCAGGTACCCACCGACGCCATGCGGGAGGATGACGACATCTCCCGGCCTCGTCACGACGGGTTCGTCGCCCTGCGCCGGGACCAGATGACTTTCGCCGGTTGCCTGGACGAGCACCGCGAGCAGGGCGGTCGGCGCACAGTCCACCCGCCACGGCGGGGCGAGGTCGATCCTTCCCGCGACGACGGTCGTCAGGCGATGCACATCCAGGAGCGACGCAAGGACGTCGACGTCCTCGGCGGGCGGAGCATCAACGTGGTGCCTTGGCGGCATCGGCCCTCCATGTTCATCCGGTACCGGGTTGGACGGTTTAGTCGATAGTGGCGACATCATGTCATGGATGCTCTCTTGTTCCGGTGGTTTGCTGGGGATGGCACTGGAGCGAGGAAGGGGTCCGCTGGTGGAAAGCCGGTTCACCTACGAAATCGACGGCAGCGTCGCATTGATCGGGATCAACCGTCAGGAGAAGCGGAACGCCCTGCATGATCAGATGTTCGCCGAGCTGGGCCGGCTCGTGGAGACGGCAGCTGACGACGCGAAGGCGGCGGTGATCTTCGGTGTAGGTCCCGACTTCTCGGCCGGGTTGGACCTCGCCGAGACGGCCCGCCGCCTGGTGGATGGAGGCTTCGAGCGGTCACGAGTAGGCCCGCACACCCCGCACGTCGCCTTTGACAAGATCGTCCGCGGTCGCATCCCGGTCATCGCGGCGCTGACCGGCGCCGTGGTCGGCGCAGGACTGGAGGTGGCCGCCTCGGCGCATATCCGGGTGGCCGACGACACCGCGTTCTTCGCGCTGCCCGAGGCGCAGCGGGGGATTTTTGTCGGCGCCGGTGGCTCGGTCCGTATTCAGCGCCTGCTGGGCAACGCACGAATGACCGACATGATGCTTACCGGCCGGGTTCTCGACGCCGACCAGGCGCTCGCCCAAAACCTGGTCCAGTACCGGGTCGGCGAAGGAGAAGCGCTCGAAACGGCGCGCCGGATCGCCAAGACCGTCGCCGATAACACACCCGAGTCCAACTGGGCGATCATGCAGGGGCTCGCCCGTGTGAACGACATGTCCTACGACGACGCCCTCTACGTCGAGACGCTCGTGGCACGGAACGCCATCTCGGCGGATTCTGAGCAGCGCCTGCGCGATTTCGTGGAGAAGCGGGCCAAGCCGCTGGATCGACCATCGCCGTCGCACAGGTTACCCCGACCGAGCGAAGGTGCCGAGTGACGAGCGACCTTGACGAAGCGGCCTCGGCGGTCGCGACAATGCTTCACCCCCGATCGATCGCGATTGTTGGCATCTCCGCCAAGAAGGGGTCGAGCGGTCGCACCCTGCTGGACCATCTGCAGCGCAATGCCTATCCCGGCGAAATTCACCTGGTCGGCCGTTCCGGCGGGGAGATCGGCGGGCGCCCGGTGCTGACCTCTGTAGACAACTTGCCCAAGGGCATCGATCTCGCATTGCTGATTCTGCCCGCGACCGGGGTCCGGGATGCGGTTGCCGCGTGTGTCCGCAGGGACGTCCGTGTTGGCGTCATCTACGCGTCGGGATTCGCGGAGTTCGGGGACGCGGGTCGCGCCGAGCAGGCGGAGATCGCCCGGCTGGCCAGGGAAGGTCGACTGTATCTCGTCGGACCCAACTGCATTGGTTACACCAACTACATCCAGCCGCTGAACACAGTCTTCCTGCCTGACGCTCCGGTGCAGCGGCTCGACGGGGCCGCCCAGCCCGCAGTGGCGGTCCTCGCCCAGAGCGGCGGGCTCATGAGTATGATCTTCCAGGGCTTGCGGGCCCGGGGGGTACCGATCTCGTATCGCCTCTCGACCGGCAACGAGGCCGGACTGACCCTCGCCGACTACCTGGGCTTCCTCGCCGACGACCCCGCGACCAGCGGCGCCGTTGTCTATGCCGAGGAAATCCGTGACCCGAACCGGTTTCTGGCCGCGGTCAGGAAGGTCCGTGCGCGGGGAAAACTGCTCGTCCTTATGCACACCGGTCGCAGCGCCAGGGCTCGGCAGGCTGCCGCGTCGCACACCGGAGCGCTCGCCGCGAACTACGGAGTCATGAAGACCCTGGCCACACATACCGGCGCGTGTGTCGTGGAGTCCCTCGAGGAGATCGTCGATGTCGCCGAGATCCTCGCGCGTTACCCGCAGCCTCCGACCGCGGGCATCGCGGTCGCCACGACGTCGGGAGCCTTCTGCGCGATCGCTCTGGACGCGCTGGCCGATCTCGTCATCGACGTTCCGGCTCTCTCCCCGGCCACGGAGGAGACGCTCGGTGCTCGGTTGCCGGGCTATATGAAGCCGAACAACCCGCTTGACCTCGGCACGGCGGTCGTCGCCGATCCGGAGCTGTTCCACGACGGACTCGCCGCACTACTCGGCGACGATCGGATCGGTTCGGTCACCCTCGCGGTCCCACACGCGAGTTCCGAGGCCAACGAGGAAATGCTCAGGCAGGTGACGAGGGCTGCGGCTGGGCAGCCCAAACCTGTCGCGGTCGCCCTTCTCGGAGACGCGTTGCTCGTGCCCGCGGAGCTGTCGGCGTTTGCCCGGGAGCACGGGGTGGTCGTCTCCAGCTCGCCGGAGCGAAGCCTGCGGGCGATGGCTGCGGTGACCCGCTATGGGCACGCCTTGACCCGCACCCGACCTGTCGCGTCGGCGCGGGAACAGTTGGACGTCGTGGACCTCGGTCCGGGGGCGCAGCCGGAATGGCGGGCCAAAAGGATCCTGGCGGCAATCGGTGTCCCGATCCCCGAGGGGGAACTGGCGACCTCCGTCGAGGACGCCGTCGAGATCGCCGCGAAAGTCGGCTATCCGGTGGCCGCGAAGGTCCAAGCTGCGGTCCTTCAGCACAAGACCGAGGCGGGTGGACTCGTCCTCGGCATCGCCGACGACGCCGCTCTGCGCACTGCGTGGACCGAGCTGGCCGAACGGGGCGCGGCGGCCGCTGGCCTGGGCCTCGACGGAATCCTCGTCGAGGCCATGGCGGCGCCGGGTGTCGAGTTGATGGTCGGGGCGAAGCGGCACTCCGACTGGGGTTCGGTGGTGATGGTCGGACTTGGTGGAGTATGGGTCGAGGCGCTCGGCGACGTCCGGTTGATGCCGCCGGACCTAGCGGAGGCCGAGATCCTCGACGAGCTTGGGAAGCTGCGGTCGGCGAAGCTTCTCGGCGGGTTCCGCGGGTCGGAGGCCGTCGACCTGGCCGCCGTGGCGCAAGTCGTCGCGACCGTCGGCCGGCTGGTGATGGAGCATCCCGAGATCGTCGAACTTGACATCAACCCTCTACTCGCCCGGCCAGACGGCGTGACGGCGCTCGACGCACTGATCGTCTGCCGCGACGACATCGAAGAGGCGGTGAGCGGAGCATGACGGACGACACTCCCGGTGCCTCGGCCGCGAGTGGCCCTGATGTCCAGGAGGCGCTCGAGCATGTGCGGACCGCGGAGCGCGAGGCCGGTAACATACCGGGCCTACCTCAAGTGGATCCAGGGTGGCGTCCCGGCCGCGCCGCGGTCGTCGGTGCCGGGACGATGGGTGGCGGAATCGCGATCGCAATGGCGAACGCGGGTATACCGGTGACGCTGATCGATCGGACCACTCAGGACCGCGAGCGCGGTCTGTCCCGGGTCGCCGAGAGCTACGCGTCGAGCGTGCGCCGCGGACGACTTGACGAGGCTGAGGCCGACCGCCGGCTCTCTCTCATCAGCCTTGCGACCGGCCTGGATGCGGTCGGGGAGGCCGACGTCGTGGTGGAGGCCGTCTTCGAGGAATTGTCGGTCAAGAAAGACGTCTTCCGCGCAATCGACAAGCACGCGCGGCCTGGGACTCTGCTCGGGACCAACACTTCCGCGCTGGACATCGACGCCATCGCAGGCGCGACGAGCCGCCCGCACGATGTCGTCGGCGCCCACTTCTTCAGCCCCGCCCACGTGATGCGGCTGCTCGAGGTCGTCCCGGGTGCACGGACGGCGCCGCTGACCGTGGCCCGCCTGATGGCTCTCGGCCGCCTGCTGGGCAAGGTGCCGGTTCGCGCCGGCAACGCCCACGGTTTTATCGGCAACGCCATGCTCCTCGACTACTACCGGGAGTCGCTGTTCCTTGTGGAGGAGGGGGCGTTCCCGGCCGACGTCGATCGCGTCCTCACCGAGTTCGGATTCGCCATGGGCCCGTTCACCATGACTGACATGGCCGGGCATGATCTGGGCGTCGAGTCACGTCGCCGCGCGATCGCGACCCGGCGCAAGGACCGCCGCTACTCCGATCTCGACCTCTTGCTGGTCGATCTCGGCAGGCTCGGCCACAAGAGTGGAGCCGGTTGGTACCACTACATCGAAGGAGACCGGACGCCGCATCCCGACCGGGACATGAACCGACAGATCGTCGAGTACTCCGCGCGCCGCGAGATCGAACGCCGGCCGATCGGCGACGACGAGATCCTCGAGCGTTGCCTCTACGCCCTGGTCAACCGGGCGGCGTGTCTTCTCGGAAACGGCATTGCGGCCAAGCCCGGTGACGTAGACGTCGTGTGGGTGACCGGTTACGGCTTCCCGATCACCCGCGGTGGCCCCCTCTACTGGGCGGACTCGGTCGGCCTCGCGACCGTGCTCGACGGCGTCGAGCGCCTGCACGGAACACACGGGGTGTGGTGGGAGCCCGCGTCATTGCTGCTTCGGCTCGGTCGAAACAACGCCACCTTCTCCGGTCTCGACATGTCGGGAGCGCCCGCATGACCACGCGCTACCAACCTGCGATCGACCTCGATGGGATCGATGCACTCGACATGCACACCCACGTCCACGCCTCGGTCACCGAAGACCCGGCCGCGGTCAACACGACTGGCCACGAGGGCGAAGTGTGACACTGGGGCTTGAGGAACCGGTGACTGCTGCTATGAGCGCGCATCTCAGACTCTTCTGATCGGCAGGCCCTCCCGCCTCAGCCCGGCGCGCCCGAACAGCGACCATGCGGTCGACGATCGGCCAGTACGAGAAGTCGATCAAAGCGTTGGCGTGCTTCGGCGAGGAGCGTGGTGGGGTCTACGCGCCGGCTCTGGGTGCCGCGTTCGCGTCGATGACAATCAGTCCGCGTACGCGCAGGTTCAGTGCGCAGCGCAGTTTCGACTTCCGCCGGTTGGTCGACGTGTTCGGCTATGTGCTGACCGGTTGGGCCGGGTGGACCTGTCGTGCCGCAAGCGCGGCGGGGGTGGCCCACGACCGGTCTCGGGCGAGTTCACCGCGTGGGACGCCGATATGGCCGACCGCGGCCTGGCGTTGATCACCCGCGACGCTTACGGCCGGGTATGCCGCGCGTACCTTGTGTTCTTGGAGGCACGCGGGATCGCCTGCCTTGGTGTGCCCCCGCTGACGGGTCCAGCGTTCTGGTCGTGCACGCATGCGCGAGGCCGGCGATCGCCGCGCGGGACGGCACGATCACACACATCACCCTGCTCGCGGTTGTCAACGGCCAGTGGTTTCTCCCCAGGTACGGCCAGCTACGAGACAATAGGCGTTGACGCCCTCGCACTCGATCTATACATGAGCGCCGGTAGCACCGCAAAGATCGCCAGGAAAATCCGAGTTCGTCTGATATGCCGCCCGATATGACCGAGATGCCGTGGTAACACGACTCGCCTGGTCTGATCTAGCCTCTGACCTGGTCAACAGCATGATCACAATGGTTGTGTGTCTACCGGCCGCGGAACCGGGGTTGCACGGGCCGGTGAAGTGGTCGTACTTCCACCTGTACGTGATCATCGACATCTACAGCCGGTACGTGGTCGGCTGGCTGATCGCTGAGCGGGAGTCCGCCGCGCTGGCCGAGAAACTCCTCGCGGACACGACAGGGTTCACGAACTCAGACGCGGGGGGTCTGTAGCCACCGCCGACCGGAAGTATCGACTCCGTGATCGGCTATCGGGCTGCCTTGGGTGCTACCTGGTGGGTCGGAGTTGGGCACGGTCGGTGGCAGGTGGCAGTGCGCGTGACACGGGGACGAGCCAGGCTGCCTCGCGATCGACGTCGATGCTTGTCTGCGGTTTGGTGAGGAGCGGGGTGCCCGTGAACTCGGGCTGTTCGCCGGCGGTCAGCTGCTGGAGTGCGTCGGCGATCGCGGCGGCGGTGCCGGCGGCCGCGGCTTCGTCCGGGGGTGCTCCCGCGTCGATTGCTTGTTGTGCGACTGTGGTGCGCAGGCTGGGGTCGAGGTACGGCTGGAGGCGCCGGAGTCCGTCGTGGATCTCGATCAGGCGCCGGTAGAGGAGACTCCAGGCGTGGGTGGTGGCCGGCCTGGTGAAGTTTCGTTCCGGGCGGCGTGGTGGCTGGAGAGCGATTTCGGGCATGGCTTGGTAGAGCGCAAGCCAGAGCGGGTGGAGCTGGCGGTATTGGTGGCTGCGGCTGGGCATGCGCGCGGGTCTGAGGAGGGGAGCGGCGAAGGCGGGTAGGGCGAGGCTGGCCACAATGATGCAGATGGAGATCGAGATGAGGAGCTGCGAGACGGCCAGGTCGGGGCCGGCGACGGGGGTGCGCGGCTCGGCGTTGATCACCAGAATGGTACGGATGGTGACGTAGGTGAGCGCGACGATGCAGCTGGTGGCCAGCAGCCGGGCTACGATGGCGACCGCGCGGGTGGCGGCGGTTTTGGCGTACCGGATGCACAGCTGGAAGACGTCCACGGCGGCGGCGCCGATGAAGGCGAGGAAGGTCAGGACGAAGGCCCGCGTGGCGGGTTGTCCGGTGTAGCGGTCGAGGAAGTTGCTGGGGGCGTCCACCGTGAAGTGGGCGACGAAGAATACCGCGGTGAGGGTGACGGCGACCGTGGCGGCGAGCGCGGCGCGTAGCCGTAGCCGGCGCCGGGCCCGGGCTGGGTCGAGGGCCTGCAGCATGAGGACCTGGCTGCACAGGGCGCTGGTGATGCCGCACAGGGACTGGATGAGGATGGCGAGGTTCGGTGTGTCCAGCTGGTGGTCGATGGCGGCGTACGCGGGGGGCCAGGTGGTCAGGACGGTCACGGCGAGGGTGACCAGCAGCGCCCGGATCGCGCGATCGACTGCGGGGTTGGTGAGGTCGGGCGCGCGGCGGCGGCTGGCTTGTATGCGCCGGCTGTGCTGGATCAGGGTGAGGATCGCCAGGGCCGCGGCGATGGGTGGGATCGGCGGCATCACGGGGGCCGCCCAGGGGTGTCGCACCGGTCGTGGTCGCGGGCGTCGCCTGTTGGCCGACCCGGGCGTGCGTGCCAGCGGGTCGGGGCCGGGGTGTGCTGCGGGGCCCGGGCCGGGTCGGGTGGCGGGCTAGCCATCGTCGTCCTTGGTGGAGTCGAGCTGTTCCAGTGCGCGGAATTGCTCGACCAGGCTGTGCAGTTGCCTGAGGGTGCCGGGCGACAGGCCGCGGGCGCGTACGGCGATGATGCCGGTGAGCGGGTCGTCGAGTGCCTGCTGCAACGCGGTCGCGGCGGTGAGCTCGTCGCGCAGCTTCTTCAGCTCGGCCAGTTGCTCGTCCACCCGACCGGCGGTGCTGTTGTCGAAGAAGTACATCGGCGGAACCTCGAAGACCTGGACGAGACCTTCGACGACGGCGACCGTCGGGTTGGTGCGGGCTCCGGTCTGTAACTGGTGGAGGTACTGGTAGGTGACCCCGACGCCGTAGGTCTTGAGTCGGGCGGCGAGTTCCCGGACGGTGTACCGGTTGTTGGTGTCGGGGTTGGGCTTGCTGGCAAGCAGCGCCTCGAACAGCTCTTTGAAGGGTTTGCGCTGGCCACCGGGTGTGGCGCCGGCACGTCGAGCGTTCAACAGTGACCCCCGGGCATGTCAACTAGTTTCGCGACAGCAGACTTCGTGGCGCGGATTAGTTGACAAACCGTGGTCGGGCATGTCTATGCTCGACATGCTTGTCAACTGACATCAGCAGGAGCAGCCTACCGGACCAATCCAGTTGACACACCGGGCTGGTGCAGATGGCGCACAACATACCTTGCGCGATCCGCTCCGGTGCCGGGGTCTCGCGGCCATGAGGGCCGAATCGAGGGGTCCCGGCAGGGTCCAACGCCTTGGTCGGGCGTCGGGCGGTGGCAGTGACAGGAACCGATGGTTGCCGGGCCAGGGGTATTCGCGCCTGCCGGTGCTGTTCGGCACGGACGCCGCATGGGGGGAGGCGTGAGCATGCGACCAGATGATGACGATTGGACGGATCCGGCGGTTGCCGGCCCGGTCGGCCCGGTCTGCCCGGTGGTGGGCACTGGCGTGGTGGCGCCCCCAATTCTGGCGGGGCGGCGAGCCCCCGAAACCGCCGCTGCGCGGGGGCTCCCGCCCGGTGCCCGGGCCGGAGCCCCCGCGCAGCGGCGGGTTCGGGGGCTCGCCGCCCCGCCAGAATCGGGGGCGCCACCACGCCAGTGCCCACCACCGGGCCGACCGGGCCGACCGGGCCGGCAACCGCCGGATCCGTCCAATCGTCA
>DATEJJ010000788.1:0-8207 GCA_035278125.1 Rugosimonospora sp. | reverse complement strand
GACCAGCTCCGCACGGGTGTCTCATCGTCCTCGGGCGCGGCCGGCGTCGGCGCGGACCGCAACGCCGCCGCGGCACCCGGACCCGCCTCCGGCAGCAGTGCGCCGACGGTGCTCATGACCGGTACCGACTACACCGCGCAGACGCTGGACACGCTGGCGGCACGCGCCAGGGCTCTGCACCAGCCCGGGCCGCTGACCCCGCTGCACGGCACGACCGGCGCCGAAGGCAACGGACTGGCCGCCGGCTCGCTGCAACGGCTGCAGGGCACGGACGCGCTGCGCACCTGCCTCGACCTGGTCGCCGCGGCCCACCACGGCACGCCCGAGCTGGTGGACTACGCTCGGTACCAGGGAAATCCGGCGATCGTGGTGGTACTTACCGGACCCGGCACCGGGGAGCTCGTGGTGGTCGGACCGGACTGCGGTCTGCCCGGCTCCGGCACCGACGAGATCTACGCCGCGCCGGTGCGCTGAGCTGCGGCGTGACTTCCGGCACTGGTCGCATGCAAACGGGAATCCCCGGTTCGTACCATGACGTTTGCCATTCGTGACTGCTACGACCGAGGGAGCCGACGTGGCTGACGTCCGCAATCTGATCATCATTGGCTCCGGTCCCGCCGGGTACACGGCTGCCGTGTACGCCGCGCGCGCCAACCTGCGGCCACTGGTCATCGAGGGCGCGCAGTCCGGCGGAGCGCTGATGACCACGACCGAGGTGGAGAACTTCCCCGGTTTCCCGGACGGCATCCTCGGCCCCGACCTGATGGACAACATGCGCAAGCAGGCCGCCCGGTTCGGCGCGGAGCTGCTCACCGACGATGTGTCCAGAGTGGACCTGGACGGCCCGGTCAAACGGGTGTGGGTGGGCGGCACCGAGTACCAGGCGCGCGCCGTGATCCTGGCGACCGGCTCGGCCTGGCGGCCGCTGGGCGTACCCGGTGAGAAGGAGCTGCTCGGCCACGGCGTCTCGTCCTGCGCCACCTGTGACGGGTTCTTCTTCCGCGGTCGCCACATCGCGGTGGTCGGCGGCGGCGACTCGGCGATGGAGGAGGCCAACTTCCTCACCAAGTTCGCCGCGTCGGTCACCATCATCCACCGGCGCGACGAGTTCCGCGCCAGCAAGATCATGGCCGAGCGGGCGCTCGCCAACCCGAAGATCAAGGTCGCCTGGAACACCGTCATCACCGAGGTGCTCGGCAAGGACGGCAAGGTCTGCGGGGTCCAGGTACGCGACACCCAGACCGGCGAGGCGCGGGTACTCGACGTCGAGGGCGTGTTCGTCGCCATCGGCCACGACCCGCGAAGCGAGCTGTTCCGGGGCGAGGTCGAACTGGACGCCGACGGGTACGTCCAGGTGGACACGCCCGGCACGCGTACCTCGGTCGCCGGGGTCTTCGCCGCCGGCGACCTGGTCGACCACACCTACCGGCAGGCGATCACCGCCGCCGGTACCGGCTGCGCGGCGGCACTGGACGCAGAGCGGTACATCGCGGCGCTGGAGCACGCGACCACCACTGTTTGATGATCGGAAAGTTGAGAGGGGAGCGAACGATGCAGGCGGTCACCGACGCCACGTTCGTCAGTGAGGTACTTCAGTCCGAGACGCCGGTGCTTGTCGACTTCTGGGCGGAGTGGTGCGGGCCGTGCCTGCGCGTCGCGCCGGTACTCGAGGAGATCGCCAAGGAGATGGGCGAGAAGGTGAAGATCGTCAAGCTGGACATCGACGCCAATCCGGGTACCGCCCGCGACTACCAGGTCATGTCGGTACCGACCCTCACGGTGTTCAAGGGCGGCCAGCCGGTGCAGTCGGTGGCCGGCGCCCGGCCGAAGAGCGACCTGATCCGGCTGATCGAGTCCGCGCTCTGACGTACGCTTGGCTCGCCCTGTGTCCGGACATTCCGGATACAGGGCGAGTTTGTCTTTCGGGTACCCGTGACGCACGACAAGCTCCGGACGGCGTGCGGGGCGGCTGTGGCCCCGGCGCGATACGCTCCGGTGGGTTTCCATCGCGGCTGGTGCTCCAGTCGCCCCCGTACACCGCTGGACGGCGCGCGGTGCCGTGATCCGGACCGCTGCCGCGACCGGCGTCCCGTGGCCGGGTCCGCTCGTGAGGAGGGCGTGCATGCGAGCGATCAGGCGGGGCGACCGCGGTGCTGCGGTCGTCGAGATCCGTTCGATCCTGCACGGCCTCGGCCTGCTGCCGGCCCCGGAGCCCGCGTCTGGTGGCGGCGAGCACGAGTTCGACCCGGCGATCGAGCGTGCCGTGCGCGCGTTCCAGCAGAGCCGGGGGCTGACCGCCGACGGTGAGGTGGACGAGGAGACCTGGCGCGCGCTGGAAGCCGCGCGCTGGCGGCTCGGCGCCCGCACGCTCTACCAGTCGGTACCGGAGCCGCTCATCGGCGACGACGTGCACCAGCTCCAGGAGCGGCTGCTGGAGATGGGGTACGACGTCGGGCGCGCAGACGGCATCTACGGCGCGCGTACCGCCCGGGCGGTCGCCATGTTCCAGCGCGAGGTGGGGCTCGTACCGGACGGTGCCGCCGGACCACAGACCCTCAACGCGCTGCGCCGGCTCGGGCGCAAGGTGATCGGGGGTGCCCCGGTCGAGCTGCGGGAGTCGTTCAAACTACGGCAGTCGGGCCGCGCGCTGGTCGGCAAGATGATCGTCATCGACCCGGGGCACGGCGGCCCCGACCCCGGGGTGGTGGTACCCGACGGGCTGCTCCGCTGGACCGAGGCGGACCTGGCGTTCGACCTGGCCACCCGGCTGGAGGGCCGGCTCGCCGCGGCCGGGATGCGGGTACACCTGACCCGCGGGCCGGCGCGCGCGACCGAGCTGTCCGACCGGGACCGGGCCGCGCTCGCCAACGAGCTGGGCGGCGACCTGTTCATCTCGCTGCACCTGGACGGCCACCCGAACCCGGCCGCCAACGGTGTGGCCGCGTACCACTACGGCTCCGCCAACGGGGTCACGTCGACCGTCGGGGAGCGGCTGGCCGGGCTGGTCCAGCGCGAGATCGTCATGCGTACCGGCCTGGCGAACTGCCAGGTCCACGCCAAGACCTGGGACCTCCTGCGGCTGACCCGGATGCCCGCGGTACGCGTCGAGGTCGGGTACCTGACCTCCCCGCTGGACCGGGAGCGGCTGGTCGAGCCGATGTTCCGCGAGCGCGTGGTGGAGGCGATCGTCGCCGCGGTACAGCGGATGTACTACCCGGTCGAGGACGACGTACCGACCGGTTCAATCGACGTGTCCTCGATCCGCGCCGCTCTGGTCGCACACCAGCCGGTCTGAGCCCGTCCGTCGGGCCCCGTCGCCTCAGCCGGCCTGGCGGGGTTTGAGGACGCCGCCGGGGGACAGGGTCGACCGGGTGGCCGGGCGGACCGGCCGCAGCAGCGACTCCGGGCTCATCGAGCCGAGCAGCTTCTCCAGCGCGTACTCCACATCGGACTTCCACGACAGCGCGGTGCGCAGCTCCAGCCGGAGTCGCGGATAGCGCGGATGCGGGCGTACCGTCTTGAAGCCCACGGACAGGAAGAAGTCCGCCGGGGCCAGACACCCCGTCTCGCCGTCCACGGTCTGCTCGAACTTCGCGTCGCCGAACGCCTCGATCGCCTTGATGCCCCGCTTGGTCAGGTCGCGGGCCACGCCCTGCACGAGCATCCGGCCCAGGCCGCCGCCGGAGAACGCGGGTACGACGTGCGCCGTCATCAGCAGCGCCGCGTCGGCCGACACGGGTGACGTCGGGAACGCCATGGACCGGGGTACGTAGGCGGGTGGCGCGAACATCACGAACCCGGCCGGCATGCCGTCGACGTACGCCAGCTTGCCGCAGGAGCCCCACTCCAGCAGCGTCTGGGAGACCCACGCCTCCTTCTCCAGGCCCGGGTCACCTGCGGCGCAGGCTCGTTCGGCGGCGACCGGGTCCAACTCCCAGTACACGCATTGCCGGCACGGCCTCGGCAGGTCTTCGAGAGTGTCGAGGGTCAGATTGACCAAGCGTCGCGACATTGGCGCATCCCTCGGGAGCTGTGGTGAACCAAGCGCCGCCTCCTTGTTCCAGCGTCCGATCGTACGCGCGTAGGACGCGACGTGGGAGGTGTCTGGCAGAGTAGGATCGGCAATCCTGGTCAAGCCACCCGAATGGGGGGTGGGCTCGGATGCCGGAGGGCTGGCGTGAGCGGTACCACCTTAGACGACTACACCGACAGGTACGCGCAGCGCGTGCGCGGCATGAGCATCTCGGAGATCCGGGCACTGTTCGCCGTCACCAGCCGGCCGGAGGTGGTTTCCCTCGCCGGTGGCGCGCCGTTCGTCTCCGCGCTGCCGCTCGACGCCGTCGGTGAGATGCTCGGCCGGCTCGGCTCCGAACAGGGCGCCACGACCCTCCAGTACGGGCTCGGCCAGGGTGACCCGGTGCTCCGCGAGCAGATCTGCGAGCTGATGACCCTCACCGGGATCGACGCCGGCAACGGCGCCTCGCCGGACGACGTGGTCGTCACCGTCGGCGGTCAGCAGGCGCTCGACCTCGTCGCCCGGGTCTTTCTCGACCCCGGGGACGTGGTGATCGCCGAGGGCCCCACCTACGTCGGCGCGCTCGGCGTGTTCCAGGCCGCCCAGGCCGACGTGGTGCACGTACCCATGGACGACGACGGGTTGATCCCGGCGGCACTCGCCGAGGCGCTGGAGACCGTCGCGCGGGCGGGCAAGCGCGCCAAGTTCCTTTACACCGTCCCCGCGTACCACAACCCGGCCGGGGTGACCCTGTCCGCGTCCCGCCGGGACGAGATCCTCGCCATCGCCGAGCGCGCTGGGCTCCTCGTGGTCGAGGATGACCCGTACGGGCTGCTCGGCTTCGAGGGCGAGCCGCTGGCCGCGCTGCGCTCCCGGGCCAAGGACAGCGTGCTGTACCTCAGTACCTTCTCCAAGACCTTCGCGCCGGGGATGCGGGTGGGCTGGGTACTGGCACCGCACGCGGTACGCGAGAAGCTCGTGATCGCGTCGGAGGCGCAGATCCTCTGCCCCAGCATGTTCGCCCAGTCCGCGGTGAGCGCGTACTTCCGCACCATGCCGTGGCGGGAGCAGCTGAAGACGTTCCGCGAGATCTACCAGGAGCGGCGGGACGCGCTGCTCGGTGCGCTCGCCGAACTGATGCCGGCCGGCACCCACTGGACCCGGCCGAGCGGCGGCTTCTACGTCTGGCTGACCCTGCCCGAAGGGCTGCACTCCAAGGAGATGCTGCCCCGGGCGATCACCGCACGGGTGGCGTACGTGCCCGGTACCGGCTTCTACGCCGACGGCTCCGGCGGCTCGCACCTGCGCCTGTCGTACTGCTTCCCGCCGCCCGACCGGATCCGCGAGGGCGTACGCCGGCTGGCTCAGGTGATCGAGGAGGAGACCTCGCTGCGTCAGGTGTTCGGCGCACCGGCCACCGCCACCGATCATGGCGTCTCGTGGACACACGGGTCGCCGTTCCGCGGGGCCGTGGACACGCCCGGCCCGGACGTCGAGTGAGTCGCGACATGGGTACCTCGCCACACGTTCTCGTTCTCGCCGGCGGCCTCTCGTACGAGCGGGAGGTGTCGTTGCGCTCCGGCCGGCGGGTACTCGACGCGCTGCGTGCCGCTGGCGTCGACGCCCACCAGCGCGACGCGGATGCGACCCTGCTCCCGGCCCTCACCGCCGACCGGCCCGACGCCGTGATCATCGCGCTGCACGGCTCCACCGGGGAGGACGGCTCGCTGCGCGGCGTACTCGACCTATGCGGTGTCCCCTACGTCGGCTGCGACGCCCAGTCCGCCCGACTCGCGTGGGACAAGCCGTCGGCCAAGGCCGTGCTCCGCGAAGCCGGGATCTCGACGCCCGACTGGGTGGCACTCCCACACGACCGCTTCTCCGAACTGGGCGCCGTCGCCGTACTCGACCGGATCGTGGCGCGGCTCGGGCTGCCGTTGATGGTCAAGCCCGCGCAGGGCGGATCCGGTCTCGGTGCCACCGTCGTACGCGACGCGGCCGAACTCCCCGCCGCGATGGTGGGCTGCTTCGCGTACCACCAGACCGCACTCGTCGAGCAGTACGTGCCCGGCGTCGACATCGCCGTCTCGATCGTCGACCTGGGCGAGGGGCCGGTACCGCTCCCCGCCGTGGAGATCGTCCCGCAGAACGGCGTGTACGACTACGCCGCCCGGTACACCGCCGGGCTCACCACGTGGCACACCCCGGCCCGGCTCGGTACGCCGGTCGCCGAGGCCGTGGCGCGTACCGCGCTCGACGCGCACGAGGCACTCGGCCTCCGAGACCTGTCCCGGGTGGACCTGATCGTGGACGAGCGCGACGGCGTACACGTTCTCGGAGTCAACGTGTCGCCCGGGATGACCGAGACCTCGCTACTCCCAATGGCCGTATCCGCCGCAGGGCTGGACTTCGGCAAGCTACTCGCCACTCTGGTCGAGCGCGCCGCGTCACACGGCTGAACGGTCAAGCCCTATCGGACCGCGGTCATGGTTTCACGTGAAACAGCGACGCGCTCACACGTCGGCGGTCGCTTGCTCCTTGTCCCGTGATGGGGCCGCCTCGTGGTCCTCGACGCCCTCCTGAGACGGGATCTCGACCGTCCGCTCCTGGGCACCGACGACCACCGCTTCTGGTTCGTCGACGTCCTCCGACTCGTCGACGTCCTCCGACTCGTCGACTTCCTCTGGCTCGTCCGCTACGCCGGCCGCTTGCGCCGCAAGTGACGCCGCGAGAGTCGAGGGCGCCTGCCAGTCGATGCGCGGCGGCTCCGCCAACGCCCGACCACCGAACTCAGCGAGCCATGCGGCGACCAGAGCCAGGTTCTCCCGCCAGGTCGCCTCGTCCGCCGGCGGCAGGATGTCATCCCACATCGAGAGGAAAGACCCGCGCAGCTGTAGCCGCCCGACCGGCCGGGCGAGGAACCAGAGGTGCAGGTGCGCCGCCCCGTCCCCCCATCGGTTCACGTGTACCCGCGCCACACCGTCCAGGGAGCGGATCGCTCGCTCCAGCCGTACCGTCATGACGCCGAGTTCGGCGGCGAGCAGGTTCGGGAGGTCACCCAGATCGAGGTGCGATCGAGACTCCAGGATCAGCACCATCGGTAGGCCACCCGGGCGCTCCATCGCGCGTACGCGCCAGCGCTCGTTGACCCAGATGTACGCGTCGTCCGACGCCCCACACGCGGTACAGGTACTCGCGTCCTCGCCCTGACGGGGAGGCTCGGATTCGGCAGGCTGATCAAGCTGTTTGACCCGGAGCTCACCCTCGAACGGAAAGCTCGGCCAGTTCACGAAGTCTGGAATTCGGGAGGGCGTCTCAGGCACGAACCGACCCTAGCGGAGCGTGGGGCCGATGTCGTCCCCCGTGGGGTCTGCGTCGCCAGACGGCGCGGCGAAGCGCCGGAAGCGTCCGCGTCTCCGGCACCGTTCCGGCGTCTCGGGCAGGGTGTCGACGGCCCGTCATCCACAGGCCGACACCGGCTTCTACGAGTGGTTTCACGTGAAACAAGGCGGCCTGTGGATAACTTCTGTGGATAGCCGCGATTGGAGTGACGGGGCTCCGGGAGCCTCGGCCGGGTGCCTTTGCTGGGTCGCGGATATGACGCCAGTGGAACATTTCGCTTCACTGTGGGACTTGACCCGAATCGCCTCGGGCACGTCCGGCCGCTGAGTGCTGTTTCGTGTGGAGTCTGGAGGTCTTGAAGGGTCTCTCGCGGCGCGGCAACGGGCGGCAGTTGCACGGGGTCTACCTGTCGGCCGCCATTGTCGGTTCTGAACGCCAACACATGGCGGCTCGCCTGTATCGATCCGAACCGGCGAGCCGTCGGCGCGTCGAGGTACGTTGCCTCGATTGTCCGAGGCCCGGATCCGACACTTCGTCATGCGCCAAGTGCTCGGCTCGCCCTAATTGCACGAGCGGCTACGGGTCCAACTCAGCACCTGCGGTCGCCTAGGCCGCGTCTGCAAGGCACAGCAAGCTCTGCCATGAACGGGCGACATTCGCCAGACTCGGAGGTCTACGAGCGGCACAGATCACGAGTTGGCTGGAGTGTTTCGTGCCGAGCTACGCGTTCCTGTCGCCTGATGTGGCACGCGACAACGGTTCCCACGCCGAGGAGAGCCGTCGACGCAGTCGCCGAGAGGTGCGCCGCAGGGCGCTCTCCGACGGCCGGCGCGGGCAGTCGGGACTCGGA
>DATEJJ010000787.1:0-6770 GCA_035278125.1 Rugosimonospora sp. | reverse complement strand
CGGCGAGCCCGGCATGCCCGCTCAGGTGCGCGCCGCGCCGGCCGATGGGGTGTACGTCCTGAGACCCGCCCCAGGGAGTGCCCGTGCACCAGGCGACCCCCACCCCGGCCGCGCTGTCGCCGGCTCGCGACCCGGTGCTGCTCGGCCTGGTCGGGGCGACGCTCGCGGCCGTCGTCTGGGGCATGGTCGGCACCGGTGGCCAGGCGGTGTCCTGGGCGCTGCAGGCGGCGCTGGACGCGATCTTCGTGGTGTGCTGCCGGCGGGTGGCACAGCTGGCCGGCGAGGTCGGGCCGTCCCGGCGGTTCTGGCGGTTCATGGCGCACGGCGGCGTGCTGTTCACGGTCGCGGACTCGTTCCAGACCGTGCTCACGATCATCCACCCGGCCAGTGACCCGAACAACTCGCCGCTGCAGACGGTCCTGGTCGCGAGCGGCGTGTCCTGTGTGGTCTGGGTGATGCTCACCCACCCGATCGAGGCCGCCGGGCAGGAGCGGCTGCGGCTGTGGCTGGACGCGGCGACGGTCATGGTCTCCGTGGCGGTGTTCACCTGGGTGGCGCTCGGCGGCGGCTGGACCAGCGGCAGCGCCACCGACCTGATCGGCGGCGCGCTGATGCTGGTGTGCTCGTTCGGCATGGTGAAGTTGCTGCTCAGCGGGACCGCCCCGTTCACGCTGCCGGCCGGTATCGCGGGCGGGCTGGCCGCCGGATTGAACGGGGTGGCCAGCTCGATGGACCCGGTCTTCGCGCACACCCCGTTCCCGCACCTGGTCACCGTGGCCCGGCTGCTGCCCTGCTTCCTGCTGACCGCCACGCCGCGGATACAGGAGCTGGGCATGCGCCGCGACCCGGCCAGCCTGGCCGCGCGGCGGCGCCCGTACAGCCGGCTGCCGTACGTGGCGGTGGCGGCGACCCAGGGGCTGATGGTGTACCTGTGCGTCACCGAGGGACTCACCCTACGCACCTGGGGCGCGATCTGCGGCGTGCTGGGCATCACGGCCGTGGTCGTGGTGCGGCAGCTGGTCGCGTTCCAGGACAACGCGTCCCTGCTGCGCCGGCTCAGCCAGCAGGAGGAGCGGTTCCGGTCGCTGGTCCAGCACGCCTCGGACATCACCGTCGTGATCGACCTGGACAGCACCATCACGTACGCCAGCCCGGCCGTGTTCCGGGTACTGGGGGTGACACCCGAGGAGGCGACGGGTTCGCACATCGACGCCTGGGTGCACCCGGAGGACCAGTCCACCGCCGACGACCTCATGGCCGACCTGCGCCGGGAGCCGGGGGACAGCCTCGCCACCCAGATCAGGGCGAAGTGCCGGGACGGGTCCTGGCGGTGGCTGGAGGTGATCGGGACGAACCTGCTGGACAACGCGAGCGTGCACGGCGTGGTCCTCAACGCGCGGGACGTCACGGAGGCGCGGCAGCTGCACGACCGGCTGCAGTACGAGGCCACGCACGACCCGCTGACCGGGCTGGCCAACCGGGCGCTGTTCGAGGAGCGGCTGCGGGTGGCGTCGCTGGACTCCCGGCCCGCTGGGGACGGCGACGAGTACACCGCGGAGCTGACCCTGATCGCCATCGACCTGAACAAGTTCAAGGAGGTCAACGACGTGCTCGGGCACCACGTCGGGGACGGGTTGCTGCAGACGGTGGCGGACCGGCTGCGCCAGTCGGTACGCCCCACGGACACGGTGGCACGGCTGGGCGGGGACGAGTTCGCGGTGCTGCTGCCGTACACGTCGATGGCGGGGGCGCGGATCGTGGCGGACCGGATCGTGGCGGCGTTCGAGACACCGGCGCACGTCCACGGTCACACGGTGCCGGTGCTGGCCAGCCTGGGCCTGGCGACGGGTACGCCGGACGACACCGAGGCGCTGCTGCGCGAGGCGGACGCCGCCATGTACGTGGCCAAGGGCGAGTCCCGCCGCACCACCCAGCCCGTGTAGTCCTCAGTCCCGCTGGATCACGTGGCCCACCACGGCCGGGCCGGTGATCGCGGTGCCCGAGCCGTCCCGCCGGCGGTCCTCCTCCGGCAGCTCCACCGGCTCACCGGTGGCCGACGCGCCGGCCGGGCGCGGGCCGATCCAGGCCAGGGTCAGCTCGCTGTCGCCCTTGAGGAACCGGTGCGCGCGTACCCCGCCGGTGGCCCGGCCCTTCGCCGGGTACTCGGCGAACGGGGTGACCTTCACCATCCGGCCGGTGGACGTGACCACGAGCGGCTCCCCGTGCTCCGCGTCGTCGGTCCGTACCGCGCCGAAGAACAGCACCCGCGCGTCCGCGGCGAGGTTGATGCCGGCCATGCCACCGCCCTTGAGTCCCTGCGGGCGGACCAGGCCGGCACCGAAGCGCAGCAGCGAGGCGTCCGACGTGACGAACGCGAGGGTCTCCGCCTCGTCCCGGAGCCACACGGCGCCCACCACCTCGTCACCGTCACGCAGCCCGATCACCTCGAACTCGTCGGCGCGTACCGGCCACTCGGGCGCGCACACCTTGACCACGCCGCGCACGGTACCCAGGGCCAGGCCGGGCGAGCCGGCCGCCTGCTCGCCGAGCGGGGCCAGGCCCACCACCCGTTCGTCCGGCTCCAGCGGTACCAGCTCGGCGGCGGACATGCCCCCGCGCAGCGAGACGGTCCCCGCCTGCTCGGGCAGTACCGGCAGCGGCAGCACGTCGGTCTTGAACGCCCGCCCCCGGTTGGTCACCAGCAGCACCTGGCCACGCGCGGTCACGTGCACCACCGCGCGTACCGCGTCGTGCCGGGTACGCCCGCTGCGCCGCCGCCCCTCCGCCGTCTCCTCCGACTCGGCGGCGGTACGCGCGACCAGGCCGGTGGCGGACAGGATCACCTGGCACGGGTCGTCGGCCACCTCCAGCGGGCCGGCCGGCGCGGACGCGGCCAGCACCTCCTTCAGGTCGCCGTCGATCAGCGTGGTGCGCCGCTCGGCCGCGAACTCCTTGGCCACCGCGGCCAGCTCGTCGGAGACCACCTTCCTCAGCACCCGCTCGTCGTCCAGGATGCGGGCCAGCTCGGCGATCTCGGTGCGCAGCCGGGCCTGCTCGGCTTCCAGCTCCAGCCGGTCGTACCGGGTCAGGCGGCGCAGCTGGGTGTCGAGGATGAACGTGGCCTGCACGTCGGAGAGCTTGAACTGGCGCATCAGGCCGTCCTTGGCCGCCTGCACGTTCTCGCTGCTGCGGATCAGCCGGATCACCTTGTCGATGTCCAGCAGGGCGATCAGCAGGCCGTCCACCACGTGCAGGCGCTCCTCGCGCTTGCGCCGCCGGTACGCGCTGCGCCGGGTCACCACCTCGTACCGGTGCGCCAGGAACACCTCGAGCAGCTCCTTGAGCCCGAGGGTCTGCGGCTGCCCGTCCACCAGTACCAGGTTGTTGATGCCGAACGACTGCTCCAGCGGGCTGAGCCGGTACAGGTCGGCGAGCAGGGCCTGCGGGTTGACGCCCACCTTGCACTCGATGACCAGGCGGGTGCCGTTCTCCCGGTCGGTCAGGTCCTTGATGTCGGCGATGCCCTGCAGGCGGGCGGCCAGCCGCTGGCCCTTGCGCGGGCCGGCGGTGATGAGCCGGCCGCGCACCTCCTCGCTGACCGCCTCGATGACCTTCTCCGCGCCGATGCCGTACGGCAACTCGGTCACCGTGATCGCCTGCCGACCCCGGCTGCCCTCCAGCGGTTCGATCTCCACCTTGGCGCGCATGCGGACCACGCCCCGGCCCGTCTCGTACGCCTTGCGCACCTCGTCCAGGCCGAGCAGCATGCCCCCGGTGGGCAGGTCCGGCCCGGGTACGAACTCCATCAGCTTGTCCAGCGTGGCGGTCGGGTGGTTGATCAGCCACCGGGCGGCGGCGACCACCTCGCCCAGGTTGTGCGGGATCATGTTGGTGGCCATGCCCACGGCGATGCCCGAGGTGCCGTTCACCAGCAGGTTGGGGAACGCGGCGGGGAGTACCCGGGGCTCCTCCAGCGAACCGTCGTAGTTGGGCTTGAAGTCGACCGTACCCTCGCCCAGTTCACCGACGAGCAGCATCGCCTCGCGGGACATCCGGGCCTCGGTGTACCGCGCGGCGGCCGGGCCGTCGTCCGGGGAGCCGAAGTTGCCGTGCCCGTCCACCAGCGGCGCGTTCAGCGAGAAGCCCTGGGCCAGGCGCACCATGGCGTCGTAGATGGCCGCGTCGCCGTGCGGGTGGTACTTACCCATGACGTCACCGACCACGCGGGCCGACTTCACGTGCGGGCGGTCCGGGCGGTTGCCCTGCTCGTGCATCGAGTACAGGATCCGGCGGTGCACCGGCTTGAGCCCGTCCCGGGCGTCCGGCAGCGCGCGGGCGTGGATGACCGAGAACGCGTACTCCAGGTAGGAGTCCTCGACCTCGGTGACCAGCGGGTTGTCCAGGACCCGCGCGCCCGCCCGGTCGAACGCGGACAGGTCCACTGTGGACTTCACGCGCTTCCGCTCAGGCATCGATCGTCTCCTGGTCCACCCGGCCCGCCGACTCCACCAGCCAGTTGCGGCGCGGCTCCACCTTCTCCCCCATCAGCAGGTCCAGCGTGCGGCCCGCCGCCTCCACGTCGCCCAGCGTGATCCGGCGTACCGCGCGGGAGGCCGGGTTCATCGTGGTGTGCCACAGTTCGTCGGCGTCCATCTCGCCCAGCCCCTTGAACCGGGGTACCGGCTTGATCACGTGTTTGCCCGACTTCTCCAGCCGGGCCACGGTGCCGCTCATCTCGGCCTGCGTGTAGGTGTAGATGGTCTCCGGGGACTTGCCCCGGGTCACCACCTTGTGCAGCGGCGGCACCGCCGCGTACAGCCGCCCGGCCTCGATCAGCGGCCGCATGTACTTCGCGAACAGGGTGATCAGCAGGGTGCGGATGTGCGAGCCGTCCACGTCCGCGTCGGCCATGATGAGGATGCGCCCGTACCGCAGCCCGGACAGGTCGAAGGTGCGCCCCGAGCCGGCGCCGAGCACCTGCACGATGGCGGAACACTCCACGTTGTCCAGGACCTGCTGCAGGCTGGCCTTCTGCACGTTGAGGATCTTCCCGCGGATGGGCAGCAGGGCCTGGTACTCCGAGGAGCGGGCCATCCGGGCGGTACCCAGCGCGCTGTCGCCCTCCACGATGAACAGCTCGCTGCGCTCGACCCCGGTGGAGCGGCAGTCCACCAGCTTGGCCGGCATGGCCGCGCCCTCCAGCGCGGTCTTGCGGCGGGCCGCGTCCTTCTGCTGCTTCTGCGCCAGCCGGACCCGGGAGGCGTCCACGATCTTCTGCAGTACCGTGGCCACCTCGGCCCGGCTGCGCCGGTTGTCCATCCAGGACTTGAGCTGCGCCTCCACCACGCCCTGCAGCACCTTGGTGATGCCGGCGGTGGACAGCTCGTCCTTGGTCTGCGAGGTGAACTGCGGCTCCGGTATCCGCACGTGCACCACCGCGGTCATGCCCTCCAGGATGTCCTCCAGGGTGGGCGGGTCCTCCTTCGGCTTGAGCAGCCCGCGCGCGGTGCGGATGGCGTCGCCGAGGGCGCGTACCACCGCCCGATCGAAGCCCTTGCGGTGGGTGCCGCCGTGCATGTTGCGGATGGTGTTGGTGAAGCACTCCACGGTGCGCTCGTACCCGGTGCCCCAGCGCAGAGCCACCTCGATCTCGGCGCGTCGCTCCACATTGGACCGCATGACGCCGTTCTCGTCGGCCGCGTTCTCCTTGTACGTGCCCTCGCCGAGCACCAGCAGCGTGCCGCACACGGGCCGGTCGCCGGCCGGGGTCAGGTAGTCCACCATGTCGCTCAGGCCGTCGGGGAACTGGAACGTCTCGTCGGTGGGCTCGGCGGACACCTCGTCGACCAGCCGGTAACCGACCCGCGGTACCAGGAAGGCGGTGTTGCGCAGCTTGGCCCGGACCGCGTCGGTGTCCAGCGCCGCACCCGACTCGAAGTAGCGCGCGTCGTACCAGTACCGGATGGTGGTGCCGGTGGCCTCGCCGCGCCGCATCCGGCGGGTGACCCGCAGGCCCGGCTCCGCGGTGAAGCGCGCGCCGCGGCCCGGCCCGTCGAACACGCCGGGGATGCCGTGCCGGAACGACATCTCGTGCACCTTGCCGTCGTGGCGCACGGTCACGTCGAACCGCTCGGACAGCGCGTTGACCGCGGACGCGCCCACCCCGTGCAGGCCGCCGGAGGTCTTGTAGCCCGAGCCGCCGAACTTGCCGCCCGCGTGCAGCTTGGTCAGCACCAGCTCCACCCCGGACAGGCCGGACTTGCCGTGGGTGCCGGTCGGGATGCCGCGCCCGTCGTCGTCGACCTGCACCGATCCGTCGGCGTGCAGGGTGACCTCGACCTTGGTCGCGTGCCCGGCCACGCCCTCGTCGGTGGAGTTGTCCACGATCTCGTTGAGCAGGTGGTTGACGCCACGGCTGTCGGTCGAGCCGATGTACATGCCGGGCCGCTTGCGGACCGCGTCGAGGCCCTCAAGATGGGTGAGGTCGTCTGCCCCGTAGCGGGGCCGGGTATCCGGCTGTGCGGTCACCTGGCGCGTCTCCCAGATCTCGGCGTGTGGTCGGGCCCGGCCGCCGGGCACCGCGGGAAGCCTATCCGGCGGGTCCGACAATCATCCCGATGACGGGCCGAGGCGAGGATCTCAGCCGGCGCCGTCTGTCCCTTGTTTCCGTTTCGCGAAGAATCCCGGGCGGAGCGTCGGTGCGGGAGGGGCAGCGGGAGGGGCATCAGTGGCAGGAGCGGGCGGCCGGGACCGCGGCGGCCTGCGCGGCA
>DATEJJ010000786.1:0-6000 GCA_035278125.1 Rugosimonospora sp. | reverse complement strand
GCGCCCACTGGTCGGCCAGCGGGTCACGCGGCGCGGACGCGGCGATCAGGTCGGCCATCTCCTGCAGCCGGGCCTGACGCTCCACCCGCTCCCCGGGGGAGCGCAGCGACTCGCGCAGCTCGTCCAGGGCGGGGATCGCGGTCTGCCCACGGCCGGTACCGTCGCCGCCCTGGAACGCGCGGGCCAGGGCGGCGTCCACCACGGCGGTCAGGTCGGCGATCACCGCGGCCACGCTCAGACCGGCGTGGAAGGCCCGGTACAGGCCGCGGGCCGCGGTACGCGCCTGCGCCTCGGTCGGCCACGAACGGGACAGCTCGGCGACCACAGGGCCGACACCGGCCGGGCCGGAGTGGCGGGTCTCGACGTAGAACACGGTGGCGGACAGGCGCTCCACCCGGATACGGGCGGCGCCGATCGTGGCGGAGACGTGGGCTCCGTCGAAGGACAAGGGCAGCTTGATAGCGTGCGACATCAGATCGGCTCCTGGTCTCGTCAGGTTCCGGTTCAGGTCCCGGCGGGAGTTGGCGCTCTCGCCGGGGCCGCTCTGCTTGGTACATGTCCATTCTAAGGGGTACCCCCTAGACGTGCAAGGGGTACCCTTTAATGCGTGACGGATGACCTGTCGAAGATGCCTCTCGGCGATGCCGACCGGCTCGCCCGCGAGCAGATCGAGCACCACCGTGACGAGATGGGGCAGTGGCGCCGAGCCCGGGCCGCACGTGTTGCGACCGAGCGGGCGGCAGGGAGGTCCGTTCCCGCAATCGCAAGCGAGTTGGGCGTCCACGTACAGGTCGTGTACGACCTGCTCCGCCAGGCTCGCGACGACGCCGCGGCAGCAGACCAGCCCGGTGCGAGTATTCAAGATCAATAGGAACAGATTCGGCACAACTGAGAACAGTTGATGTTGGCAGACACTGGCAACCAATGACACCTGTTTTGGCTGCTCACAGGCACTATCGTAGGCAACCTCGCAGGTCGCCGTCTTGGGTAAATCAGTCCTACGACGTCTGACCTCATTTGACCGGGCCGCCGGCCTCCGCCTCGCCGCGGACGCCGGCGGTCCCGTCTTTAGTCCAGATTGGACAGTGAGACAGCCGCCGGCCGATCACTCGTTAGCGCCGCCCCCGTTGCGTGCCCGCTGGGACCAGGTTGATTCGGCCAGTGTCGTCATGCGAGAGTCTGTTGACCACAGGATGCACCACGACGCCACGAAGCGTTGCGCCCAACGCCTTCGGCGGTAAGGAGACCTTCAGCGCGTAGCCCAGCGAGAACCTTCCGGGCCGTGGGATCGCTGATACCCGGCAGAGCAACGCGGACGTCGGTCATGCGGAATACCTCGGGAGCGTGGTTGAGCACGTAATCGCGCACGCGAGCCTGCTTCGAGCCGCCCGCCCGCCCCGAAGCCGCCCGGTGGGCGAAGGTCCCGTACGCCTCGGCAAGGAGATTCACGAAGTAGGACAGCCAGGGCCATGGGTCCGCTTCGCACTCGTGCCAGCCAAGCGTGGAGTCGAGCAGTGCCTGGTAGTACTGGTCGGCGGACTGCGCGATCTCCTGTTCCAGGCTCACATAGCGGCCTACGGTGTAGCCGACGTCCGCCAGCAGTGCGTTGGTCAGCGCGCGCGCGACGCGACCGTTGCCGTCCTCGAAGGGATGGATCACCAGCAGATCGAGCACGAAGAGCCCGATAAGGAGTACCGGGTGGTGCGTATCGGCTTCGATCGCGTCGCGGTAGCGATCCACGAGTTCGGCAACGTAGAACTCGGTATCCGCGGCGGGCACCGGCCGAAACCGTACCGTGATGTCACCGTTGGGCGAGCGGTCGACGACGAGGTTGTCTCCCGACTTGAAGCGTCCGCCCGAGGCCGCTGTATGGGCGAAGAGCAGCTTGTGCAGGCGCAGCAGTAACCCGACGTTCAGCGGGCGCCAATCGCCATGGAACAGGTAGTCCTGCGCGTCGCGGTAGCCGGCTAGTTCCTGCTCACTGCGAGTGTGGAGCGTCTTTGCGCGTCCGGCGATGATCCGGTCGGCACGGGCGACGTCGGGAACCACGACGCCCTCGATCGCGGATGATGCGGTGATGCTCTCGACCCGCGTACGGTTCGCAAGCTCGTTGAGCAGTCCGGGCAACTGGTGCTGGTAAAGCGCCTCCGACCCACGGCCGACGTCGACATGACGGAGATCCCGCACGAGGGATGCTGGAACCTGACCGATGAGCTGGCCAAGACGGACGAAGCTTCGCATAGAACTCTTTTCGGTCGCTTAAACTACATACCCTGAAGCTAGATTATGTAGTTTAGCGGATTCCTTATGTAGTTCAGGGCGGTCGCGATCTCGCTCCATCTGTGACCAGACGGTGGCCGCAGGTTGGTGCGAGACTACGTCCGTGCCTGAACCCGCGGCCCCCATGCCCCAGTCGCCGCTCCGCTCCGAGCCGACCGAACCAGCAACCGCGACCACCCCACCGCCCCGGCGCAGGTGGCGCCGCCTCCTGCGCGCCGGGCTCTGGTCCGTGGCCGTCCTGCTCAGCCTCGCCCTGGTCGCCGTCGCCGGAGCCGCGTGGGTGGTACGCCGCTCGATGCCCGGGTACGGCGGCCAGCTGATCCTGAGCGGGCTCAGCGCGCCGGTCACCGTGTACCGCGACGCGCACGCCATCCCGCAGGTGTACGCGCGCGACGCCGACGACCTGTTCCGGGCGCAGGGCTACCTGCACGCCCAGGAACGGTTCTGGGAGATGGACTTCCGGCGCCACCTGACCAGCGGCCGGCTGGCCGAGCTGTTCGGTGCCGACCAGGTGAACACCGACCGGTACCTGCGCACCATGGGCTGGCGGCGGGTGGCCGAGCAGGAGTGGCCGCTGATCTCACCCGACAGCCGGCGGTACCTGCGGGACTACGCCGACGGGGTGAACGCGTACCTGGCGCGGGCGGGCGGCTCCGCGGTGAGCCTGGAGTACGCCATCCTCAAGCTGTCCAACGGCGGGTACCGGATCGCGAAGTGGGACCCGGTGGACAGCCTGGCCTGGCTCAAGGCGATGGCGTGGGACCTGCGCGGCAACATGACCGACGAGATCGATCGCGCCGCGCTGCTCGCCAGCGGGCTGAGCCGCGAGCAGGTGGAGTCGCTGTACCCGGGCTACCCGTACGAGCTGAACCGGCCGATCGTGGACGGCGGCTCGGTCAGCTCCGGCAGGTTCACGGCGGGCACGGGGGGTCAGGGCGCCGGCGTGGCGGCGATCCGGTCGGCCGCGCCGGTACTGGTCGCGCTGGACCGGGCGCTGCCGGCGCTGGTCCGCGACGCGCTGCCGGACATCGGCTCCAACTCGCTGGTGATCTCCGGCCGGCTGACCACCACGGGCAAGCCGATCCTGGCCAACGACCCGCACCTGGCACCGTCGATGCCGGGCGTGTGGTACCAGATGGGGCTGCACTGCACCTGCGACTTCAACGTGGAGGGCTTCACGTTCTCGGGTATGCCCGGGGTCATCATCGGCCACAATGGACGGATCGCCTGGGGCTTCACCAACCTGGATCCGGACGTGACGGATCTGTACCTGGAGCGGGTCAGCGGGGACAGGTACCTTGTGGACGGTCAGTGGCGGCCGTTGTCGATACGGCACGAGACCATCGGGGTGGCCGGCGGGAAGCCGGTGGCGCTGACGGTACGGAGTACGGACAACGGGCCGCTGCTGTCGGACGCGTCGGACGAGTTGACGCACATCGGCGGGGGCTACGCGGTCGCGCTGCGGTGGACCGCGCTCGACCCGGGGCGCACGGTGGACGCGCTGTTCGCGCTGGACCGGGCCGCCGACTGGGAGCAGTTCCGGGCGGCCGCCGCGCTGTTCGAGGTACCGGCGCAGAACATGGTGTACGCGGACGTGGACGGGAACATCGGGTACCAGGCGCCGGGGCGGATACCGATCCGGGGCAAGGGGGACGGCCGCTGGCCGGCGCCCGGCTGGGACTCGGCGTACGACTGGAAGGGGTACATCCCGTTCGACGCGCTGCCCAACGAACTCAACCCGGCGCGCGGGTACATCGTCACCGCGAACCAGGCGGTGATCGACCCGCACGGGTACCCGTACTGGCTGACCGCGGACTGGTCGTACGGGTACCGCAGCCAGCGCCTGATGGACCTCATCGCGCAGGCGCCGGGCCGGATCGGCGTACCCGACGTGCAGGCGATGCAGTTCGACAACCGCAACGGGTTCGCCGCGCAGGTGGTGCCGCAGCTGCTCACCGAACGGGTGGGCGGGCGTACCGCGAAGGCGCTGGACCTGTGGCGCGGCTGGGACTTCCAGCAGCCGGCGGACGGTACGGCGGGCTCGGCGGCGGCGAAGAGTTCGGCGGCGGCCGCGTTCTTCAACGCGTTCTGGCGGCAGCTGCTGCGGCGCACCTTCGACGAGCTGCCGGCGGACCGCAGGCCGGACGGGAGCGACCGGTGGTTCGTGGTGATGCGCGATCTGCTGGCGCAGCCGGACTCGCCGTGGTGGGACGACCGGTCAACCTCCACTGTGGAGCACCGGGACGACATCGTCCGGGCCGCGCTGGACGCGGCGACCGCCGAGCTCAGCAGCCGGCTGGGTCCGGACCCGGCAAGCTGGCGCTGGGGCGGGCTGCACACGCTGACGGTCCAGAACCAGTCCTTCGGCACCTCCGGCATCGGGCCTGTCGAGTGGCTGTTCAACTACGGGCCGGTGGGCGTGTCGGGTGGCAGCTCCATTGTGGACGCGACGGGCTGGGACGCGAGCAGCGGCGGGTACGCTGTGGACGCGGTACCGTCCATGCGCATGATCGTGGACATGTCCAATCTGGACTCGTCGCGCTGGATCCAGTTGACCGGCGAGTCGGGGCACGCGTTCAGCGACCACTACCACGACCAGTTCGACCTGTGGCGTACCGGCGGCACGCTGCCCATGCCGTGGACCGAGGCGGCGGTACGGGCGGACGCGCGGTACACGCTGACTTTCAAGCCGTAGCTAGGCGAGGAACAGGCGTTCGAAGACCTGGCGGGCGCGGCGGGCGGTACGCAGGTAGTCGTCCACGAACTCGCCCGGCTCGATGGCCTTCTCGCCGCTCAGCACCTGCACCACACCGGCCAGCTCCGCGCCGTGCCGGGGCAGCTCGTCCAACGCCCGGCCACGTACCAGCATCAGCGCGTTGCGGACCCGGCTGGCCAGCGTCCACGCCGAGGCAAGCGCGCGGGTGTCCGGACCGTCCACCAGACCGACCTGCCGCGCCGCCTCCAGCGCCGGCAGGGTACGCGTGGTGCGCAGGCCGGGCACCTGCGCGCCGTACCGTAGCTGCAGCGACTGCACCAGCCACTCCACGTCCGCGAGTCCACCGCGGCCGAGCTTGGCGTGCAGCGCCGGGTCCGCGCCGCGCGGCAGCCGTTCGCTGTCCACCCGCGCCTTGATCCGGCGGATCTCCCGCATCTGCTCCCGGTCCAGCCCGCCGGCCGGGTACCGCACCTCGTCGGCCAGCGCGAGGAAGCGCTCCCCCAACCCGGTGTCGCCGGCCACGAACCGGGCGCGCAGCAGGGCCTGCGCCTCCCACACCCGGGACCAGCGCGCGTAGTACTGCTGGTACGCCGCGAGGCTGCGCACCAGCGGCCCCTGCCGCCCCTCGGGTCGCAGGTCCGCGTCCACGCCCAGCGGCGGGTCGGGTGCGGGCGCGGCGAGCAGCCGGCGCAGCTGTTCGGCCACCTCGTGCGCGGCGCGGCTGGAGTCGGACTCGCTGGTACCCGGCGGCGGCTCGTACACGAAGAGCACATCGGCGTCGGAGGGGTAGCTCATCTCGTACCCGCCGAGCCGGCCCATGCCCACGATGGCGAACGGGAGCCCGGCGTGGTTGGTCACCCGCAGCGCCGCGGCCAGCGTGGCGTCCGCCACATCGGCCAGCGCGGCGCCCACCTGCGCCACGCTGAGCTGGCCGAGCAGGTCGGCGCAGGCGATGCGGAACAGCTCGCGCCGGCGCAGCGCGCGGACGGCGGCGATGGCCGCCT
>DATEJJ010000785.1:0-7423 GCA_035278125.1 Rugosimonospora sp. | reverse complement strand
GCGTGGCTGCGCCGGTACCGGGACTTCTCGTTGATCCCGGTCATCGTCCTGCTGCTGGTGCTGGGCTTCATCGCCAGCCCCAACTTCCTCACCGCGGACAACATGCTGGCGGTGCTGCAGCAGGCGACCGAGCTGAGCCTGCTGGTACTGGCCGAGGCGCTGGTGCTCATCGCCGGGCAGATGGACCTGTCGCTGGAGTCGACGATCGGGGTGGCCCCGGTGATCGCGGTGTGGCTGGTGCTACCCGCCCACGGCGGCCGCTTCAACGGTCTGGGGCTCGGCCTGCCCGGCTGGACCGCGCTGCCGCTGTGCCTGCTGGTGGGCGCGGCGATCGGCGCGTTCATCGGGCTGCTCCGGGTCAAGGTGCGGCTCAACGCGTTCATCGTCACGCTGGGCATGCTGATCACCCTGCGCGGCCTGCAGACCGCCATCACCGGCGGGCAGTCCATCTTCCAGCTGCCCGGCTCGTTCACCTACCTGGGCAGCAGCTCCTGGCTGGGCATCCCGGCCTCGGTGTGGCTGTGCGCGCTGCTGTTCGCCGCCGGTATCCTCGCCCTCGGCTGGTACCGGCACGGGCGCGCGCTGTACGCGGTGGGCGGCAACGCGGACGCGGCCAAGGCGGCCGGTATCCAGGCCGACCGTCTGGTGTGGACGGTGTTCATCCTGGCCGGTACCCTCGCCGCGTTCGCCGGCATCCTGTTCACCGGGCACTACGGGTCGATCGCGGCCACCCAGGGTCAGGGCATGATCTTCCAGGTGTTCGCCGCGACCGTCATCGGCGGGGTCAGCCTCAACGGCGGCCGGGGCAGCGTCTTCGGCGCGCTGACCGGTGCGGTGACGCTCAAGCTGATTGACAACGTGCTCAACTTCGCCGGCGTACCACCGGTGTGGGAGCAGTTCCTGGACGGCGTCATCATCCTCGGCGCGCTGGTCGTCTCCCGCTTCGCCTCGGGCGAGGCGCAGGACTGAATGAGGGGGAACGGTGCAACGGATCGCCCTGCACACCCGGCTCGCGCCGGGCAAGGAGGAGGAGTACGAGACGGTACACGCGGTGATCCCGGCCGAGTTGGACGCGGCGCTGCGCGCGGCGGGGGTACACGGGTGGCGCATCTGGCGGGACGGGCGGGACCTGTTCCACCTCGTCGAGGTGGAGGACTACCAGCGGATGCGGCACGCCCTGCGGGACCACCCGGCCAACGTGCCGTGGCAGGCACGGATGGCGCGGCTGCTGGAGGTGCCGGACGACTACTCCGGCGGCGATACGGGGCTGCACCTGGTCTGGGAGCTGCCGTGAACGCCGGCACGCTGGGGCGTACCCCGGTCGCGGTGACCGCGCTCGGGCTGGGTACCGCGTCCCTGGGCAACCTGTACCGGGAGATGTCCGACGGGGACGCGGTATCCACTGTGGACGCAGCGTGGGAGGCCGGGGTGCGGTACTTCGACACCGCGCCGCACTACGGGCTGGGCCTGGCCGAGCGGCGGCTGGGCGCGGCGCTGGGCTCCCGGCCCCGGGACGGGTACACACTGTCCACAAAGGTGGGTCGGGTCCTGGTGGACGACCCGGAGGGCGCCGGGCGGCGGGACCCGGACGGGTTCGTCGTGCCGGCCACGCTGCGCCGGGTGTGGGACTTCTCCGGCGACGGGGTGCGCCGCTGCCTGGACGACAGCATGGCGCGGATGGGCCTGGACCGGGTGGACATCGTGCTCATCCACGACCCGGAGGAGAGCGGCGACCCGCGGTCCGCGCTGGACCACGCATACCCGGCGCTGGACGAGCTACGGGCGCAGGGCGTGGTGGGTGCGATCGGGATCGGTTCGAAGCAGCGGCAGATCCTCACCCGGTTCGTCACGGAGACCGACATCGACACGGTGATGCTCGCCGGCCGGTACACGCTGCTGGAGCAGCCGGCCCTGGACGACCTGCTGCCCGCGTGCGAGCGGCGCGGGGTGCCGGTACTCAACGCGGGCGTGTTCAACAGCGGCCTGCTCGCGGTGGACCGGCCCGACGCCACCTGCCCGTACGAGTACGGCACCGTACCCGCCGCGCTGCTGGAGCGGGCGCAGCGTATCGCCACGGTGTGCCAGCGGTACGGGGTGAGCCTGCCGCAGGCCGCGCTCGCGTTCGCCGCGGCGCACCCGGCCGTGGCCGGCGTGGTGGTGGGCGCCGCCAGGCCGTCCGAGCTGACCCGCAACGTGGAGCTGCTGGCCCGCCCGCTGCCCCCGGCCGACCTGTGGCGGGAACTGGTCGCGGAGGAACTGCTCCGCCCGGACGCCCCGGTGCCGGTCGATGACTGAGGTCGTGGACTCGCACCACCACCTGTGGGACCCGGGGGTGCGGGAGTACCCGTGGATGGCCGGCGACGCGCTGGCGCCGCTGCGCCGTCCGTACACGGTGGACGATCTGCGGTCGGCGGCGGCCGGGCGGGTCGCGCGGACCGTACTGGTACAGACCGTGGGGGAGCGGGCCGAGACGGTCGAGTTCCTGGCCACCGCGGCGACCAGCGGGGGGCTCATCGCCGGCGTGGTGGGCTGGGTGGACCTGGCCGCACACGACGTGCCCGGGCAACTCGCCGCGCTGCGCGCCGGTACCGGCGGCGAACTGCTGGTCGGCGTCCGGCACCAGGTACAGGACGAGCCCGACCCGGGCTGGCTGCTGCGCCCCGAGGTGCTGCGCGGTATCGCCGCCGTGGGCGCGGCCGAACTCGCGTACGACCTGCTGGTCCTCGCCCCGCAGCTGCCCGCCGCGCGGGCGGCGGCCGGGCGGCTGCCGCAGGTGCGGTTCGTGCTCGACCACCTGGCCAAACCGCCGATCGCGGCCGGCGGCTGGCAGCCGTGGGCGGACGACCTGGCCGCGCTGGCCGCCCTGCCCAACGTCAGCGCGAAGGTGTCCGGGCTGGTGACCGAGGCGCGCTGGGACGGCTGGGACACCGCCCAGATCGGCCGGTACGCGCGGCACGCGCTGGACGTGTTCGGCCCGGACCGCTGCCTGTACGGCTCGGACTGGCCGGTGTGCACCCTCGCCGCGCGGTACCCGCAGGTCCTCGACCTGGCCGAGGCGGTGACGGCGCACCTCGACCCGGCCGGGCGCGCGGCCGTGTTCGGCGGCACCGCCCGCCGCGTGTACCGGCTGCCCTGAGCCCCGTCAGCGCAGCCGGTCGCAGGGGATGTCCACGAACCACCACGTGTACATGTAGCGATAGGTGGCGAGGTGCTGGGTGGCGCACTGCTGCCGGCCCCGCGCGACGATCTGGTCCCAGGGCAGGCTGCGTGCCCGCCCGTTGTCCACCCGCCAGTTCGCCGCGCACGCCACCGCGAGCAGCACGGCAACCGCGAGCAACGGTGCCGCCCGCAGTTGCCGCCGCAGCCCCGCACCCGACCCGCGGCGCGGGCGCAGCAGCGCGGCCAGCATCACGTAGATGAGCAGGGCCGGCGCGATCACGTAGCGCGGCTGGACCGTGCCCATGTTGGCCACCTGCACCACGAACAGCACCACGCTGGTGCCGCCGGCCAGCACCGCCAGCGGCCAGTGCGGGCGGGTCAGGCCGAGCAGCGCGCAGCCGGCCGCCGCCGCCACGACCAGCCAGGCGAGCACGATCAGGCCGTCGTGCAGCAGGTGGTTCGGGGTGTGCAGGGGCGCCGGGTCGCCCTTGTAGTCGGTACCCGGGCCGCCCAGCCACACCTCGCCCAGCACCGCGCGGGGCAGCGCCCGGGTCGCGTACCCGTGCAGGAGCCAGCTCAGGTTGCTGGTCGGGTGGCCCACGCCGTCCCGGCTGGCCGCGCCGGTGAACTGGAAGCCGAGCTGCAGCGCGGCACCGGCGGCGTACCCGAGCGCGACCGCCCGGGTGGTCCAGTCCCGTACCGCGAACAGCCGCAGCAGCAGTACCGGCAGCAGGATCAGCGCCAGGATGCTGCTGGAGGTGATGTACACCGCGAGCAGCACGGCGACCACCTTGGCCAGCCGGCTCGCCGGGCGCCACAGCAGCAGCCAGAACAGCGCGTACAGCGACGGGAACTGCAGGGTGGCCACGTCGTTGTCGGCCTGGGTGTGCCCGACCGGCACCATCAGCACCGGCGCGGCCACCACCAGCCGCTGCCACCACCGGTCCAGGAACGCGCCGCTGCCCAGGTACGCCACGCTCGCGAACACGGCGAGCATGCCGACCGCCAGCAGCGTCTGTACCGGCGCCGCCCAGCGCACCGGGAACAGCACCGCCACCTCGGTGAGCAGCCGGGGACCCACGTGCAGGTACCCGTTGAAAGGGGTGAAGACCGGCTGCGGGAAGCGCTGCGTCAGCGCGCCGGACAGGAACCGCTTCGCGTCCTCGATCCAGGTCGAGTTGAGCGCGCCGGCGCCGCCGGTACGCGAGAGGCTGGCCGCCATGCCCGCGACCACCAGCGCAGCCGCGACCGCCGCGTCCCGGACGGTGACCGGGCGGCGCGGCGCGTCCGGGTAGAACGCGGCCGCGAGCCTCCCGAACAGCCCCCGCCGCGGCGTGGCCGGGGCGGCGGCCGTCCTCGGGGCTGGGGCCTCGCGCGGGCGGAAGCGGGTGGGCGCCACTGGTCGCATTCGCCGTCCTTAATGATCATTTCGGGAAACGCGCACCTCATCCTAGGGGAGCGCGCGGTGAGGCACCGCCCGGCGGCTACAGCGCCCGGCGCAGCCAGTCCTCGACCCCGGCCACGTGTACCGTCGCCCACGAGCGCGCCAGCTCGGGCTGGCGGGACGCGATCGCCTCGCAGATCGCGGTGTGCTGGTCCCGGGTGCGCGCCACCGCGCCCTCCTGGGTCAGCCCGCGCCAGATGCGCGCCCGGGTGGTGGGGCCGGAGAGGCTGTCGATGAGCGAGGCGAGCACCGTGTTGCCGGAGCCGACCGCGATCCGGCGGTGGAACTCCAGGTCGTTGGCGACCAGCGCCTCCACGGTCGGGTCCGCGTCCAGCGAGGCGAGCACGTCGCGCAGCTCCTCGACCTGGGCGTCGGTCATGTGCTGGGCGGCCATCGCGGTGGCGGCCGGCTCCAGGATCCGGCGTACCTCCAGGAACTCCAGCACCGTGTCGTCGCGGTGGAACTCCACCACGAAGCTCATCGCGTCCAGCAGCAGGCGGGGCTCCAGGCTGGTCACGTATGTGCCGTCGCCCTGGCGTACGTCCAGCACGTGGATCAGCGAGAGCGCCTTGACCGCTTCCCGCAGCGAGTTGCGGGACAGGCCCAGCCGGTCGGCGAGGTCGGCCTCCTTGGGGAGGCGGTCACCGGGGCTCAGCTCACCCGAGACGATCATCTCCTTGATCTTGTCGATCGCCTCGTCGGTAACGGCCACCAGTGTCCTCCTGCGGAAAGTGCTGTCATCATATCGTCGGCGCGGTTCGGCAATACCTCCGATGTCTATCTTGAACCGGTGGATCGCACCGATAGGATGAACCGCCGGGAGAGGAGGTGCGATGCGCGTCGCCCTGTTCGTCACGTGCGTCAACGACGCGATGTTCCCCCAGGTCGGCAAGGCCACGGTGGCCGTACTGGAGCGGCTCGGGGTAGCGGTGGAGTTCCCGGCGGGGCAGACCTGCTGCGGGCAGATGCACTTCAACTCCGGGTACCGGCGGGAGTGCGTACCGCTGGTGGCGCAGTTCACGGAGGTGTTCTCCGGGTACGACGCCGTGGTCACGCCGTCGGCGTCGTGCGCGTCGATGGTGCGTCATTACCATCCGGTGGTCATCCCGGGGCACACCCCGCCGCGGGTGTACGAGCTGTCCGAGTTCCTGGTCGATGTGCTGGCGGTGACCGACGTGGGTGCGCGCTTCCCGGCCACGGTGGCGTTCCACCCGACCTGCCACTCGCAGCGGCTGCTGGGCATCGGGGACCGGCCCCAGCGCCTGCTGGCGGCGGTGGCCGGGCTGCGGCTGGTGGACCTGGCGCACCCGGCGGAGTGCTGCGGGTTCGGCGGCACGTTCAGCGTGAAGAACCCGGAGACGTCGGTGGCGATGGGCGTGGACAAGGTGGCCGACGTGCTGGCCACCGGCGCGTCGGTACTGGCGAGTGCGGACACCTCCTGCCTGATGCACCTCGGCGGGCTGCTGTCCCGCCGCGGCGACCCGGTACGCACCCTGCACCTGGCCGAGATCCTGGCGTCCACGTCATGAGCACACCCACCTTCGTCGGCATGCCCGCGTTCCCGGACGCCGCCCGCGACGCGCTGCGGGACCCGCGGCTGCGCGCCAACCTGGGCCGGGCCACCACCACGATCCGGGACAAGCGGCTGCGCGCGATCGCGGAGCTGGACGACTGGGACAAGCTGCGCGCGGCCGGCGCGGCCATCAAGGACGACGCGCTGGCCCGCCTCCCCGAGCTGCTGCTGCAGCTGGAGGAGCGGGTCACCGCCGCGGGCGGGGTGGTGCACTGGGCCCGGGACGCGGCCGAGGCCAACGGCATCGTGAGCCGGATCGTGGAGGACCACGGCGCGACCGAGGTGGTCAAGGTCAAGTCGATGGCCACCCAGGAGATCGAGTTGAACGCCGCGCTGGAGGGCGCCGGCATCGACGCCTGGGAGACCGACCTGGCCGAGCTGATCGTGCAGCTCGGCCACGACCTGCCCAGCCACATCCTGGTACCGGCGATCCACCGCAACCGGTCGGAGATCCGGGACATCTTCGTCCGGGAGATGGCTGGCGCCGGCCGCCCCGCCCCGCCGGACCTGACCGACGAGCCGGCCGCCCTGGCCGAGGCCGCCCGCCTGCACCTGCGGGAGAAGTTCCTGCGCGCCAGGGTCGCCATCTCCGGCGGCAACTTCGCGATCGCCGAGACCGGCACCATCGTCATCCTCGAATCCGAGGGCAACGGCCGGATGTGCCTGACCCTGCCCGAGGTGCTCATCTCCGTGGTCGGCATCGAGAAGCTGCTGCCCACCTGGGCCGACCTGGAGGTGTTCCTGCAACTGCTGCCCCGCTCGTCCACCGCGGAGCGGATGAACCCGTACACCTCCACGTGGACCGGCATCACCCCCGGCGACGGGCCGCAGTTCTTCCACCTGATCCTGCTGGACAACGGCCGCACCGGTACCCTCGCCGATCCGGTGGGCCGGCAGGCGCTGCGCTGCATCCGGTGCTCCGCCTGCCTCAACGTGTGCCCGGTCTACGAGCGCACCGGCGGCCGCGCGTACGGCTCGGCGTACCCGGGGCCGATCGGCGCGATCCTGACCCCGCAGCTGCGCGGCATCAACCAGCACGCGGTCGACGCGCAGACCGCCTCGCTGCCGTTCGCCTCGTCGCTGTGCGGCGCCTGCTACGAAGCCTGCCCGGTCGGCATCGACATCCCCGACGTGCTGGTGCACCTGCGCGCCAAGGTGGTCGACCAGCACCGTCACGGCGCAGCCGCCGCCAGCCACCTGGGGGAGCGGGCCGTCATGGCGGTGGCGGGCGCGACCTTCGCGAAGCC
>DATEJJ010000784.1:0-17506 GCA_035278125.1 Rugosimonospora sp. | reverse complement strand
GGCCCATTGACGACACTGTATCAGGACCGGGGCGCGACGTCATACCGGGGCGGTAGGTCAATCGTGGGTATTCGCCGCGGCGCCGATGTCAGCGCGTCCACGGCGAGCCGCTTCCTCATCCGCTCCCGCCTGCTCACCCCCGAGGAGCAGGCCGCCTCAGTAGCTGAGGTCGATACGGCGCAGCTCGGACCGGTACCGCTTGGCCAAGTCGCGGTACAGGCCGACCGCCTCCACCACCCACGCGCCGAGGTCGGGTGCGGGCCGGGACCGGGCGGGTACGCCCAGCGCGAGGTGCCCGCCCGGCACCACCTGGTCCTCGGTCACCAGCGCCGCGGCACCCACCCCGGCGCCCGGCTCCAGCGTGGCCCGGTTCAGCACCACCGCACCGGAGCCGACGAGGCAGCCGTCGCCCACCTGGCAACCCTCCAGGTGCGCGTTGTGGCCGATCACGCAGCGCGCCCCGATGAGCGTGGGCCAGCCGGCGGTGGTGTGCAGCGCGGTACCGTCCTGCACCGAGGTCAGCTCGCCCACCTCGATGCGGCCGTAGTCGGCGCGCAGCACGGCGGCCGGCCACACGGACGCCTGCGCGCCGAGCGTGACCGCGCCGATGACCACCGCGTCCGGGTGCACGTACGCCTCGGGGTGGATGTCCGGCACGAGGTCGCCCAGCGCGTACACCGGCATCGGGGTCAGCCCGCCGGTGGGCGGCAGGTGAAGCTGGACGCCGCCGTGGGGTCGCCGTGGCCGCGGTAGCCGGCGACGCCGGGGTACAGGCAGATGGGGCGGGTCGCGGTGACCGCGCCGGTGTTGTCTTTGACCACACCGGGCAGCGTGAGCGGCGCCGCACCGTGCTCCACCCAGCTCACCAGCGCGCCGAACGCGTCCTCGGGCTGCGGTCCAGGCCCGCCGGAGCAGTGCGCGACGCCGGGGGCGAGGAACAGCCGGGCGAACTGCGCGGTCCGCGCCGGGCCACCCATCGCCGCCTGTACGCGCTGGTAGTAGTTCACCGTGCCCTGCGGGAAGATGAGCTGATCCGCCTCGCCGTGCCAGATCAGCACCTTGCCGCCGGCGCGCGCGAACGCGTGCAGGTCGGGGTTGTCGGTGCCGATGACGCCGGTGTACTCCTCGACCGACTGCGCGAACAGCTGGTCGTACTGCTGGTACGTGGCGGTCGTCCAGTCCCAGCCCGGGTTCTGCAGCAGCCAGGTGCCGAGGTGCGTCACCGCGATCGGGAAGGGCGCTCCGGTGGTGGTTCCGTTGGCGGTCGTGGTGTTCGCCAGCCCGGCGAAGGACGCGCCCGGCGCCAGCCCGTACCAGAGGAAATCGCCGGCGGTGTCGCGCGGCCCGGCGAGAATCTTCGCCACCACCGCCGCGTCCCGCGCGGTGATGGCACCGCACGGCGTGGCCTGCCCGATGAGGGTACGCGGGTCGAACGCGCACCGCGCCGGGTCGCCGATCACCCCGTCCCGCACGCCGTCGCCGACCGGGTCGCACGTGGCCACCGCCGCCGCCTGGAACGCGCTGAACTTGCACTGCGGCAGGAAGTCCCCGTCGCGCAGCATCACCAGCTCCGGCCAGAACTCGGCCGGGATGAACCGGGACCAGTTGATGGCCGGCGCCCCCGCGAGGATGCCGTCGTAGTCGTCCGGGTAGCGCTGCGCCTCGGACAGGCCCTGCCGGCCACCCGTGGAGCAGCCGTTCCAGTACGCGTACCGCGCCGCGCGGCCGTAGAACGCCGCGGTGACCGCCTTGCCCACCACGGTCATGTCGTGGATCCCGAGGTACGCGAAGTCCTGGATCAGCGGCCAGTCCAGCCGGCCGCCGGCGTCCAGCGCGAACCCGCCACCCGCACCGGGGTGACCGGTGTCGGTGGCCGCGGCGGCGTACCCCTGGCTGACCGGCTGGCCCAGCGCCTGCGGGAAGCCGCCGGCGTACCCGCCCCCGCCGACGCCCTCGAACCGGCCGTTCCAGCCGGCCACCGGCAGCCACACGTCGACGTTCACCGCGTCGCCGGCCGGTGGGTGCGTCACCACGGCGTGCACCTGGCAGGTCGCCGGTACCGCACCGGAGGCGGCGACCACCGACGCGCCGGTGACCCGGGTCTGCGACAGCGCTAGGCCGGTGAGGCTCGCGCACACCCCGGCGGACACCGGGGCGTGGCCCGCAGCCGGAGCTTCGCGCGCCGGAGCCGCGGCTGCGGGGACCACACCGACCAGGACGGACACGCACACTGCGGCCGCAGCGATCGACGCTCTCATCACGACCACCTCCCTGGCGGTGGCCTATATTATCTACACATCGATCGTTACTGCGTCAATCATATGTAGTATGCCGCCAGTTCAGAAAGCCAGCGCCGAAAGACCGGCACCTGTCAGCCGGCGGCCGCAGCAGGCCAGCGTACAATCCCGTGAACTTGCTACGTGTGCGTAGCGGAGGTACTGAGATACGTAGAACGCAACACTCCGCCATTGCCTTCGATCCGAGGCTATGCCATAGTCCATAGTTACTGGCCGGTATGGAATCTGGAGGAGCGATGGTCGAGGACTGGCACCCGTCCGCCTGCATCCTGTGCGAGTGCAACTGCGGCATCGAGATCCAGCTCGACGGCCGCCGGTTCCAGCGCATCCGGGGCGACCAGCGGCACCCGGCGTCGGCCGGGTACACGTGCGAGAAGGCGCTGCGCCTCGACCACTACCAGAACGGCCGGCACCGGCTGACCAGCCCGCTGCGCCGGCGGCCGGACGGCGGGTACGAGGAGGTCGACTGGGACACCGCGATCAGCGAGATCGCGGCGCGGCTGGCGCGGGTACGGGACACCTACGGCGGTGACAAGGTCTTCTTCTACGGCGGTGGCGGGCAGGGCAACCATTTCGGTGCGGTGTACAACCGCGCCCTGCAGGCGGCGCTGGGCGCCCGGTACTTCTCCAACGCGCTGGCGCAGGAGAAGACCGGCGAGATGTGGGTCGACGGCAAGCTGTACGGCGGCCACACCAAGGGGGACTTCGAGCACGCCGAGGTCGTCGTGTTCGTGGGCAAGAACCCGTGGCAGTCGCACAGTTTCCCGCGCGCCCGCCCGACCCTGCGGCAGATCGCGAAGGACCCGGCGCGCACGATGATCGTGCTCGATCCCCGGCGCAGCGAGACCGCGGCCATGGCCGACATCCACCTCCAGGTGCGCCCGGGTACGGACGCGTGGTGCCTGGCCGCGATGCTGGCCGTGATGGTACGGGAGGACCTGGTGGACCACGCGTTCCTCGACGCGCACACCACCGGTACCGGGCCGGTACGCGCCGCGCTGGCCGAGGTACCCGTCGACGGGTACGCGGCGCGGTGCGGCGTACCGGTCGGGCAGATCGAGGACGCGGCCCGGCGGATCGCCACCGCCGCGAGCGTGGCGGTCTACGAGGACCTCGGTGTGCAGCAGGGCCCGAACAGCACGCTGGTGTCCTATCTGGACAAACTCCTGTGGATCCTGACCGGCAACTTCGGCAAGCCGGGCGCCATGTTCCTGCACTCGACGTTCGCGCCCCTCGCCGGCGCGTCGGCCGGTGGCGGGGGCGGCGGTACCCGGGTGCGGCGCACGCCGGTGACCGGGGCACGGATCATCGCGGGTCTGGTGCCGTGCAACTCCATCGCCGAGGAGATCCTGACCGACCACCCGGACCGGTTCCGGGCGATGTGGGTCGACAGCGCCAACCCGGCGCACTCGCTGGCGGACTCGGCCACCTTCCGCCGGGCCCTGGCCGCCCTCGACCTGGTCGTGGTCGTCGATGTCGCGTTCACCGAGACCGCCCGCCACGCGGACTACGTGCTGCCCGCGGCGAGCCAGTTCGAGAAGTGGGAGATGACGTTCTTCAACGTCGAGTTCCCGCACAACACGGCACAGCTGCGGCCGCCGATCCTGGACCCGCTGCCCGGCACGCTGCCGGAGCCGGAGATCTACGCGCGGGTGCTGCGCGCGCTCGCCGCCGGCGACCCGGAACTGATCGCCGGGCTGACCGCCGCGGCCCGCGCCGGGCGCCCGGAGTTCGCGACCGCCTTCTTCACCGCCCTGGGTACCAACCCCGAGGTGCTGGGCCTCGCGCCGTACCTGCTGTACGAAACCCTGGGTGCCGCGCTGCCGCCGCATCGGCGCGGCACGGCGGCCGCGTGGGCGCTGGCGCAGCTGTGTTTCATGAACTATCCCGACGCGGTACGCCGGGCCGGCCACGCCGACGGCGACGCGCTGTTCGACGCGCTCACCAGTACCCCCACCGGCATCACGTTCACCGCGGACACCTGGGACGGCGCGTGGAACTACGTGAACCGGCCGGACCGGCGCTTCACGGTCGACATCCCCGAACTCACCGAACAGCTGCGGCTGCTGCGTACCACCGAACCGGGCTGGCGCGGGGCGGACTGGCCGTTCGTGCTGTCCGCCGGGGAGCGCCGCGCCTTCACCGCCAACACTATCTACCGCGACCCCACCTGGCGCCGGCGGGACGCGGCCGGTGCGGTCCGGGTCAATCCGCAGGACGCCGAGCGGCTCGGGCTGGCCGACGGCGGCCTGGCCCGGGTCACCACCGCGCGCGGCGCGGCGCAGGCGGTCGTGGAGGTCACCGACATGATGCAGCCCGGCCACATCTCCCTGCCCAACGGCCTGGGTACCGACCACCCTGAGCACGGGCGCGCCGGAGTGGCCCCGAACGACCTCACCTCGCTGGACCGGCGGGACGAGTTCGCCGGTACCCCGTGGCACAAGCACGTGCCGGCCCGCCTGGAAGCAGTCACCGGTGCGTCTACAGTGGACGGTTCGGTGGGCGGGAGCGTGACAACCTAACCGCTACCGACCGGCAAACCCAACAGCCAACCGCGGTTCACCAACATAGGTGTCAGCACAGAGAACCCACCGGGTTCCGCTCCGACTCAGATGATTGGTGTTACATGCGACTGCGGCTCCTCGCCACCACGCTCACCGCGGCTGCCGCGGCCGGCATCGGCTTCTCCACCTCGGCGATGGCCGCGACCGTCCCCGCCCCGAACCTGGCCGTCAACCCCTCCCTGGAGCAGGTCACCGGCTCCACCCCGACCTGCTGGTCGGTGGACACCGGCACCCTGACCACCTCCACCAACGCCCACACCGGCGCGCTGTCCGGCTACTCCCCCGCCGCCACCGGCACCGGTACCAAGACGATCGCCACCAGCCAGGACAGCACCTGCGCCATCCCGGCCACCCCCGGCCACACCTATGCGTTCAGCGCCTACTACCAGGCCGACACCGCCCCCAGCGTGCAGGTCTTCCTCCGCAACAGCACCGGCACCTGGTCCCGCTGGACCGGCGGCTCCAACCTCCCCACCGCCACCACCGCCTGGGCCAAGGCCGGGTTCACCACCTCGGCACTGCCCACCGGCACCACCGCACTGAGCTTCGGCCTGCGCGCCACCGCCGCCACCAACCTGTACCTCGACGACGCCAGCGTCACCGACCAGACCCCCAGCACCACCACGACCGGTACCGTGCTGTGGCAGCCCACCTTCCCCGCCACCAACCAACTGCTCACCAACGCCTACTCCTACTGGAACCCCACCCACACCGACGCCACCCTGTCCAAGGACTGGCAGATGACCAGCGGCTCCCTGTTCGCCCGCAACGGCAACGGCTACTCCGGCACCGTCGACGCCGGCGACCCCGACGCGCTGTCGGCCGTCCACACCCAGTCCGCGGTCTTCCGGCTCAACAGCACCCGCTACGACTTCGGCAACGTGCGCATCGACATGAACTACCGCATCGACCGCCAGGCCAGCACCTCCTCCACCCCGGCCGTGGACTGGGACGGCCTGCACATCTGGATGCGCTACCAGTCCGAGTACAACCTCTACTACGCCAGCATCGCGCGCCGCGACGGCCACATCGTCATCAAGAAGAAGTGCCCCGGCGGCCCGAGCAACGGCGGCACCTACTACGAGCTGTCCCCCGAGTACGCCGGCTACCCCATCACCCTGGGCGCCTGGGCCAAGGCGGGCGCCTCGGTCGTCAACAACGCCAACGGCACCGTCACCATCGGCCTCTACGAGAACGGCAAGCTGGCCGCCACCGCCACCGACACCGGTGTGGGCTGCGCCCCCATCACCCACCCCGGCGCGGTCGGCATCCGCGGCGACAACAGCGAGTTCGACTTCAACACCTTCACCGTCACCGCCCAGTAAGACTCAACCCAACCCCCCGCAGATGCCGGCGGCCACCACACGGTGGCCGCCGGCGTCAACGTTCCCGGCGGTGGTTGAGGATGAGGTCGGCGACCAGGCCGGTCCAGCCGGTCTGGTGCGAGGCGCCCAGGCCGCGCCCGGTGTCCCCGTGGAAGTACTCGTAGAACCAGGGCGCGTCGTGCCAGGCGGGATCGGTCTGGAACAGCTCGGTGTCCCCGAACACCGGCCGCCGGCCCTGCCCGTCGTCCAGGAAGATGCCGATCAGGCGCCGGGCCAGGTCGTCGGCTACGGCGTCCAGGCCGAGCTTGGTGCCCGAGCCCGCCGGGTGCTCGACCAGCAGGTCCTCGCCGTAGAAGGCGGCGTACCGGCGCAGCGCCTCGATGAGCAGGTAGTTGACCGGGAACCAGATCGGGCCACGCCAGTTGGAGTTCCCGCCGAACAGCCCGCTGGTGGACTCGCCCGGCTCGTAGTCGACCCGGTACGCCGTACCGGCCAGCTCCACGGTGAACGGGTGCTCCAGGTGGTACCGGGACAGCGCCCGCAGCCCGTACGGGGACAGGAACTCCGCCTCGTCCAGCATGGTGCCCAGGACGCGGACGAGCTGGTCCCCGCTGACGATGGCGAGCAGCCGGCCGGTCGCGCCGCCGCGCTCGTGGGTCTCGCCCACCACCCGCTGGTACTGGCTCTTGTGCTTGAGGAACCAGAGGAAGTGGTCGCGGAACTCGGGCAGCCGGTCCATGGTGGACTGGCCCAGCGTGGTGGTGGCGGCCAGCGGGAGCAGCCCGACCATGGACCGTACCCGCAGCGGTACCCGCTGCCCGTCGTCCAGCGCCAGCACGTCGTAGAAGAACCCGTCGCCGTCGTCCCAGAGGCCCTTGCTGTCCAGCGCCTCGGCGATCAGCGCGAAGTGCTCCAGGAACTTGGTGGCGGCGTCCTCGTAGCTGCGGTCGTGCTGGGCGAGCAGCAGCGCCATCTCCAGCAGGTTCAGCGCGTACATCGCCATCCAGGCGGTGCCGTCGCTCTGCTCCAGCCGCCCGGCGACCGGCAGCATCGCGGAGCGGTCGATCGGCCCGATGTTGTCCAGCCCGAGGAACCCGCCGGCGAAGACGTTGTCGCCGTCCGCGTCCTTGCGGTTGACCCACCAGGTGAAGTTCAGCATGAGCTTGTGGAAGGCGCGGGCCAGGAAGGTGTAGTCGCCGCCCCCGTCGAGTTCGAACACGCGCAGCGCGGCCCAGGCGTGTACCGGCGGGTTGACGTCCCCGAAGGCCCACTCGTACGCGGGTACCTGCCCGTTCGGGTGCGTGTACCACTCGCGCAGGATGAGCAGCAGCTGGGCCTTGGCGAAGCCCGGGTCCACCCGCGCGATCGGTACGCAGTGGAAGCCGAGGTCCCAGGCGGCGAACCACGGGTACTCCCACGGGTCCGGCATGGACAGCACGTCGGCGTTGTTGACGTGGCGCCAGTCCCGGTTGCGCCCGTCCAGGCGCTGCGCCGGCGGGGTCGGGCCGGCCGGGTCGCCGTCCAGCCAGCGCTGCACGTCGTAGTGGTAGAACTGCTTGCCCCACATCATGCCGGCGATGGCCTGGCGCAGCACCCGAGCCTCGTCCGGGGTGGCCGGGCCGGGGGTCAGCACGGCGAAGAACTCGTCCGCCTCGCGGGCCCGGTCGGCCAGTACCGCCGCGAACCCGTCGCCCAGGTCGGGTGCGGGTACGTCGCCGAGGGTGAGCCGCAGCCGGATCTCCCGCGTCTGTCCACCGGGGACGGACAGCACATAGTGCAGCGCCGCCCTGGTACCGGTACCGGCCGGGTTGACCGTGTCCGCCCCGTGTACCACGTGGTCGTTGATGCCGTCCTTCGGGTACGGCGACCGCCCCGGTACCCCGAACAGCCGTTCCGCGTTGGTCTCGTTGTCGCAGCACAGTGCCGCCGGTGACCCGTCCCCGGCGAGGGTGAGGCTGCCCAGCCCGTGGTGCCGGGCGAGCAGCCGGCCCGGCTGCGCCTGGATCTCGGGCACCTGGTCGTGCCCGGGGACGCCCCAGGCCCAGGTGTTGCGGAACCAGAGCGTCGGCAGCACGTGCAGGCGCGCCTCATCGGGCCCCTGGTTGGTCACGCGTACCACCACGCACAGGTCGGTCGGCCCGGCCTTGGCGTAGTCCACGGTCACCACCCAGTACCGGTTGTCCGCGAACACCCCGGTGTCGACCAGTTCGTACTCCCGGTCCCCGCGGCCCCGCGCGGCGTTGGTCGCCACCAGGTCCGCGTACGGGAAGGCCGCCTGCGGGTAGTGGTACCGCCAGCGCATCCAGGAGTGGGTGGGCGTGGAGTCCAGGTACCACCAGTACTCTTTCGCGTCCTCGCCGTGGTTGCCCTCCGGGCCGGTCAGCCCGAAGACGCGCTCCTTGAGGATCGGGTCCGCCTCGTTCCACAATGCGAGCCCGAGGCAGAAGGTCTGGTGCCCGTCGCACACCGCGGCCAGCCCGTCCTCGCTCCACCGGTACGCCCGGGAGCGCGCGTGGTCGTGCGGGAAGTAGCTCCAGGCGGTGCCATCCGGGCTGTAGTCCTCGCGTACCGTACCCCAGGCACGCTCCGCGACGTACGGTCCCCACGCGCGCCACGCCTCGGTACCGGCGTCGGCCGCCGCGAGCCGGTCTTTCTCACCCACACCGACACCGTAGTCGCCAGGGGTGCCAACCGGACCTGTGTGAGTGAACTCCTCGGCGATTTTCTTGACTCATTCCAGAAAAGTGATCCAGAATCGGGGGGGTGCCCGGACCCGATCACTCGCTCCGGGACAGGCGCCTGCGACCGGACCGATACTGAGCGCAAGGAGAGCAAGTGGAAAGTGAGAACCAGGTTCCAGTGTCCCATGCTGCCGGCGTGCGCTCGCCACGCGCCACGTCGAACCGGGACTGGTGGCCGAACCAGCTGGACCTGACCGTGCTCCACCAGAACCCCGCCAAGGCCGACCCGATGGGTGCGGAGTTCAACTACACCGAAGAGTTCAAGACCCTCGACCTCGCCGCCCTCAAGGCGGACGTCGACGCGGTGATGACGACATCGCAGGACTGGTGGCCGGCCGACTACGGCCACTACGGGCCGCTGTTCATCCGGATGGCCTGGCACAGCGCGGGCACCTACCGCATCGAGGACGGCCGCGGTGGGGCGGGCTCCGGCGACCAGCGCTTCGCGCCGCTGAACAGCTGGCCGGACAACGCGAACCTGGACAAGGCCCGGCGGCTGCTGTGGCCGGTCAAGAAGAAGTACGGCAAGAAGATCTCGTGGGCCGACCTGATGGTGTTCGCCGGCAACTGCGCCCTGGAGTCGATGGGTTTCCAGACCTTCGGCTTCGGCGGCGGGCGCGCGGACGTCTGGGAGCCCGAGCAGGTCAACTGGGGTAATGAGGAGACCTGGCTCGGTGACGAGCGGTACAGCGGCGACCGCCAGCTGGCCAACCCGCTGGCCGCGGTGCAGATGGGCCTGATCTACGTCAACCCGGAGGGCCCGAACGGCAACCCGGACGCGCTGGCCGCGGCCCGGGACATCCGGGAGACCTTCCGCCGCATGGCCATGAACGACGAGGAGACCGTCGCGCTCATCGCCGGCGGGCACACCTTCGGCAAGACCCACGGCGCGGCGGTTGCCGACGCGCACGTCGGGCCCGAGCCCGAGGCGGCCCCGCTGGAGGAGATGGGCCTGGGCTGGCGGAACAGCTACGGTACCGGCAAGGGTGGCGACGCGATCACCAGTGGCCTCGAGGGTGCCTGGACACCGACCCCGGTGACCTGGGACAACAGCTTCTTCCAGACGCTGTTCAGCTTCGAGTGGGCGCAGACCACCAGCCCGGCCGGCGCGAAGCAGTGGCAGCCGACCGACCCGGCCGCGGGCAGCCTCGTGCCGGACGCGCACGACCCGGCGAAGCGGCACGCGCCGACGATGCTCACGACCGACCTCGCGCTGCGCGTGGACCCGGTCTACGAGCAGATCTCGCGCCGCTTCTACGAGAACCCGCAGGAGTTCGCCGACGCCTTCGCCAAGGCGTGGTTCAAGCTCACGCACCGCGACATGGGGCCGATCGGGCGCTACCTCGGCCCGCTGGTCCCGGCCGAGCCGCAGCTGTGGCAGGACCCGGTGCCCGCGGTCACCCACGAACTGGTCGGGCCGGCGGAGATCGCCGCGCTCAAGGAGGCGGTCCTGGCCTCCGGCCTGTCCGTGGCCGAGCTGGTCGCGACCGCCTGGGCCGCGGCATCGACATTCCGGGGTACGGACAAGCGCGGCGGTGCCAACGGCGCGCGCATCCGGCTGGCCCCGCAGAACCAGTGGGAGGTCAACGACCCGGCCCAGCTGGCCAAGGTGCTGCGTACCCTGGAGGTGATCCAGCGGGAGTTCAACGCGCCGCGGGCCGCGGGCGGCAAGCAGGTCTCGCTCGCCGACCTGGTCGTGCTCGCGGGGTGCGCCGCGGTCGAGCGGGCCGCCCGCAACGCCGGGTTCGACGTCACGGTCCCGTTCACCCCGGGGCGTACCGACGCGGCGCAGGAGCAGACCGACGTGGAGTCCTTCGCCGTACTGGAGCCCGCGCACGACGGGTTCCGCAACTACCTCGGCAAGGGGCACCTGCGCCCGGCCGAGCAGCTGCTGGTCGACCGCGCCCAGCTGCTCACGCTGAGCGCGCCCGAGATGACCGTACTGGTGGGTGGGCTGCGGGTACTCAACGCGAACACCCAGCAGTCGCCGCACGGCGTGTTCACCGAGCAGCCGGAGTCGCTGACCAACGACTTCTTCGTGAACCTGCTCGACTCGGGTACGGCGTGGCAGCCGGTGGCCGGGTCGGAAGAGGTTTTCGAGGGCCGGGACACCGGTACCGGCGAGGTGCGGTGGACGGCGACCCGTGCGGACCTCGTCTTCGGCTCGAACTCGCAGCTGCGGGCGCTGGCCGAGGTCTACGCGAGCGACGACGCGACGGAGAAGTTCGTGTCCGACTTCGTCGGCGCCTGGGACAAGGTGATGAACCTGGACCGGTTCGACGTCTGATCCGGCCCGGACCGCCACGGACCCCGGTCACTCCACTGTGGAGTGACCGGGGTCCCGCCGTTCCCGGCCACGATCCGATGTAAAAGATACTAGACACGGAGTCAAACTGGGCTTACATTGGAGATGTCAAAGATTCTGTACATCCCCGAGGAGGCCGGCGTGACTCACCAGGAGAAGCGCGCGTGGATCATGCTGGTGGTCAGCGTGCTCGCGTACGCGGCGTACGCCGTCATCATCGCCAGCCGGGCGCACGGACGCCCGCTCGCCGGCGTGCCCTACGCGGCCACCATGCTGTGGAGCATCGGTGCCGCCATCGTCGCGTCGATCGTGCTCGACATGGTCACCAGCGGTCCCCGGGCGGCGCGGGTCACCGACGTGCGGGACCGCCAGATCGGGCGGCTGGGTGAGCACATTGGACAGTCGTTCGTGGTGATCGGCGCGACCGCGGCCATGCTGATGGCGATGGCCGGGTGGCAGCGGTTCTGGATCGCCAACGTGATCTACCTCTGCTTCGTGCTGTCCGCCGTGCTCGGCTCGATCGCGAAGATCGGCCTGTACCACGGCCGGTTCCCGCAGTGGTGAAGCCGACCCGGGTCACCAACGCCATCCGCGCGCTGCGCTTCGCGCACGGGGAGATGACGCAGGCGGACCTCGCCGAGCGCATCGGGGTGACCCGGCAGACCGTCATCGCGATCGAGCAGGGCCGGTACTCGCCGTCGCTGGAGATCGCGTTCCAGATCGCCCGGGTGTTCGGCGTCCACATCGAAGACGTCTTCCAGTACCCCCAGGAGGAGGAGTGACATGAAGGCCATCACCCAGGACCGGTACGGCTCCGCCGAGGTCCTCGAGTTCCGCGACATCGACCCGCCCGCCCCGGGCGCCGGCGAGGTGCTGGTGCGGGTACGCGCCGCCGGGGTGGACCCGGGCGTGTGGCACCTGATGACCGGCCGCCCGTACCTGGTGCGCGCGTTCGGCTTCGGGGTACGCCGTCCCAGGACGCGGGTACGCGGGCGGGACCTGGCCGGCGTGGTCGAGTCGGTGGGCGCCGGGGTCACCGGGTTCCAGGCCGGAGACGAGGTCTACGGCACCTGCGACGGCGGCTCCTACGCCGAGTACGCCACCGCGCCCGTGCACCGGCTGGCCCGCAAGCCCGGCAACATCTCCTTCGAGCAGGCCGCGGTGACCCCGGTCTCCGGCGTGACCGCGCTCCAGGCGGTCCGGGACTGTGCCGCGGTACGGGCCGGGCAGCGGGTCATGGTGATCGGGGCGGCGGGCGGGGTGGGCTCGTTCGCGGTACAGCTCGCGAAGGCGTTCGGCGCCACGGTGACGGCGGTGTGCGGGCCGGCCAAGGCGGAGCTGGTGCGCGCGCTGGGCGCCGACGAGGTCATCGACTACACCCGCGAGGAGATCGACCGCGACGGTCCGCGGTACGACGTGGTCATCGACACCGCCGGAAACCGCACGCTGGCAACGCTGCGCCGGGCCATGGCGGCGCGGTCCACGCTGGTCCTGGTCGGCGGCGAGGGCGGCCGCGGCCGGCTGCTCGGCGGCTTCGACCGCCAGCTGCGCGCGCCGCTGCTGTCGCCCTTCGTGCCGCAGCGGCTGCGCCCGCTGACCGCCAAGGAGAACGCGGCGGACCTCGACACGCTGACCCGGCTCATCGAGTCCGGCGCGGTCACGCCGCGGCTGGACCGCGCCTACCCGCTGGTGCAGGCGCCGGAGGCGATCCGGTACCTGGCCGAGGGCCACGCCGCCGGCAAGGTCGCCATCGCCATCGCCTGACCGATGGCGAGGAGCGAAGCGACGACGCCTGAGGTCAGGCTCAGGCACTATCGAGCCTGACCGATGGCGAGGAGCGAAGCGACGACGCCTGAGGGCAGGCTCAGGCGCCACTGACCGGTCAGTCAGACAGGGCCGCACGCCTGGTCGGGCTGCGGCCCGGCGGCTGTGCCGGGGCCGGCGTGAGCGGGGTCAGCGCGGGAATGGGCCGGGTCACCGGCGCGCCGGTCGTGACGGTGATCGGCTCGCCGTGGTGCTGCAGCCGGATGCTGGCCGGGCCGTCCCCGTCGCGCAGCAGGTAGGTCGCCTCCCCCGCACCCGCGGTCACCTGCAGCCGCAGGCCGCGCCAGAGGACCGCGAAACGCAGCCGGCTGATCCGGTCGGGCAGGCGCGGCGCGAAGGACAGCTCCTCGCCGTGGTCGCGCAGGCCGCCCAGCCCGGCGACGATGGCCAGCCAGGCGCCGGCGAGCGAGGCGATGTGTACCCCGTCGCGGGTGTTGTGCTCCAGATCGTGCAGGTCCATCAGCGCCGCCTCGCCGATGTAGTCGTGCGCCAGGTCCAGGTGCCCCACCTCGGCAGCGATGACCGCCTGGGTACACGCGGACAGGGACGAGTCGCGGACCGTACGCTCCTCGTAGTACGCGAAGTTGCGCGCCTTCTGCTCGGGCGTGAACGCGTCGCCCCGCCAGTGCATGGCCAGCACCAGGTCGGCCTGCTTCACCACCTGCTTGCGGTACAGGTCGAAGTAGGAGGTGGACAGCAGCAGCGGGTAGTGGTGCGGCTTGGTGGCGGCGAAGTCCCACTCGTCGTACCGGGTGAAGTTCAGCGCCTGCGCGTGTACCCCCAGCTTCTCGTCGTACGGGATGTGCATGCGCGCCGCGGCGTCGCGCCAGCCGGCGGCCTCCTCCTCGTCGACGCCGAGGCGGCGCGCCTGCTCCGGATGGCGGGCCGTCGCGTCGGCGGCGGCGGTGAGGTTCCGCGCGGCCATCAGGTTGGTGTAGACGTTGTCGTCGGACAGCGCGCTGTACTCGTCCGGTCCGGTGACGCCGTCGATGTGGAAGTACCCGTCCCGGTCGTGGTGCCCCAGCGAGTGCCACAGCCGGGCGGTCTCCACCAGCAGCTCCAGCCCCGCCTCGCGCTCGAAGCCGCTGTCACCGGTGACCCAGGCGTAGCGGCGGGCCGCGTCCGCGACGGCCGCGCTGATGTGGAACGCCGCGGTACCGGCCGGCCAGTACGCCGAACACTCCTGCCCGTGGATGGTGCGCCAGGGGAACGCGGCCCCGGCCAGGCCCAGCAGCTCGGCCCGCTCCCGGGCCAGCCCGAGCGTGGCGTGGCGCCACCGCACCACGTCACCCGCGGCCCTGGGCTGGATGTAGGACAGCACCGGCAGCACGAACTGTTCGGTGTCCCAGAACACGTGGCCGTCGTACCCCGGACCGGTCAACCCCTTCGCCGCGATCGGCCGCTGCTCGGCCCGCGCCCCCGCCTGCAGCACGTGGAACAGCGCGAACCGGACCGCCTGCTGCACCTCGGCGTCCCCGTCCAGCTCCACGTCGGCCGCGTCCCAGAACGCGTCCAGGTACTCGCACTGCTGCGCGCACAGGCGGTCCCAGCCATCGAACCGGGCCGCGTTGATCGCGGCGATCACCTGGTCCCGCAGCGCGGGCAGCGAGCGCCGGCTGGACCAGCCGTACGCCAGGTACTTCACCACCCGCAGCCGCTGCCCGGGCGAGAGCCGGCAGCCCACGGTCACCCGGGCCAGGTCCGGGTGCGCCTCGCCGCGCATCTGGGTACCGTCGGGCCCCTCGATGTCGTGGTCCATCGCGGCGGCCATGCGCAGCTCGCTGAAGCGGGTCCGGTGCACCAGCACCGCGCTGGCCTCGCTGGTGTGGTGCGCCTCGCCGAGCAGCGGCGCCTCCAGTACCGCCGAGACCCGCGGATCCCTGCTCGCCATGGGTATCGTCTCGTCGGCCACCAGCTCCGACTGGAGCACCACCCGTACGGTCTCGTCGACCGCCTCCACCTCGTAGCAGATCGCGGCCACCGCCCGCTGGGTGAACGAGACCAGCCGCCGCGACCGTACCCGCACCGCCTTGCCGGCCGGCGACTCCCACTCCACGTCCCGGCTGAGCTGCCCGGTACGCAGGTCCAGCACGCGCTCGTGCCGGCGCAGCTGCCCGTACCGCACGTCCAGCGGCTGGTCGTCGACCATCAGCCGGATCAGCTTGCCGTTCGTCACGTTCACCACGGTCTGCCCCGACTCCGGGTAGCCGAACCCAGCCTCCGCGTACGGCAGCGGGCGCAGCTCGTAGAACGAGTTGAGGTAGGTACCCGGCAGCGCGTGCGGCTCGCCCTCGTCCAGGTTGGCCCGCAGCCCGATGTGCCCGTTGGAGAGCGCGAAGACCGACTCGGACTGGGCCAGCCGGGCCAGGTCCAGCTCCGGCTCGCGTACCTGCCACGGCTCCACCGGGTACGGCGAGCGGATGTGTACCTGCGGATCCATCAGCCCGCCACCTCCAGCAGCTCGCTCAGGTCGGCGACCACCACGTGGGCGCCCCCCGCGCGCAGCGCGTCCGCGTGCCCGCCGCCCACCCGGTCCACGCCCACCACGTACCCGAAGCCGCCGGCCACGCCGGCCGCCACCCCGGCGAGAGCGTCCTCGAACACCGCCGCGTGCTCCGGCGCCACGCCCAGCATCCGCGCGGCGGCGAGGAACGGGTCGGGTGCCGGCTTGCCACGCAGCCCCTCCCGCTCGGCGAGCTGCCCGTCCACCCGTACCTCCAGCAGCTCCGCCAGTCCCGCAGCGGCCACCACCTCGGCACAGTTGGCGCTGGCCGACACGACCGCGCGGCGCAGCCCGACGCCCTGGGCGGCGCGCAGGTACGCCACCGATCCCGGGTACGCGGTCACCCCGTGCTCGTGGATGGTCCGCACCAGCACTTCGTTCTTCCGGTTGGCCAGGCCGTGTACGGTCCGCGCCGCGGGCGGGTCGTCCGGCGTACCCTCGGGCAGGCTGATCCCGCGCGAGGCCAGGAACGAGCGCACCCCGTCCGCCCGCGCCCTGCCGTCCACGTACTTCTCGTAGTCCGCGCCGGGGTCGAACGGCTGGAACGGCTCACCCGTACCGGCCGACCACTCCCGGAGGAACGCGTCGAACATTTCCCGCCAGGCCGCGTCGTGCACCTCCGCGGTCGGCGTCAGCACGCCGTCCAGATCGAACAGGCAGGCCGTCACCGCGGCCGGTAACCCTAACATCTCTCAACAAGAGCACACCGGCGTGTCAACCCGTTGAACGCCGTCCGTCCGTGCGGTCAACCGCGGGCGGGCGCCGGTACGCTGGGCGCCGATACCGGCGGCGACCACGAACGCGGTACCGGCGACCGGCAGCCAGCCGGGTACCTGGTGCAGCAGGACCAGCCCGATGACCACGGCGATGGCCGGTTCGAGGCTCATCAGGGTGCCGAAGGCGGCGGCGGTGAGCCGGCGCAGCGCGAGCAGTTCGAGGATGAAGGGGAACAGCGGCGTCAGCACCGCCAGGCCGAGCCCGGCCAGCAGCAGCCCGGGGGTGAGGTGGCCGAGCACCGACGGCCCGGCGACGGCGGTGGCCACCAGGGCGGCGACCGGCAGCGAGACGGCGAGCCCGCCGATGCCGGAGACGTCGTCGCCGACGTGCTGGGTCAGCACGATGTAGGCCGCCCAGCAGGCCGCGGCGGCCAGCGCGTAGCCGACCCCGACCGGGTCGGTGCCGCCGCGCCAGGGCTGGGTGAGCAGCAGGACCCCGGTGCCGGCCAGCAGCGGCAGGACCAGGCGGCGCCCCCGGCCGCGGGCCACCGCGACGCCCAGCGGGCCGAGGAATTCCAGGGCACTGGTGGTACCCAGCGGGAGCCGCTGGACCGCTGCCATGAACAGCATGGTCACGCCCGCCGTGACGAACCCGAGCGCCACGCAGGCGAGCAGGCTGGCGCGGCGGAAGCGGGCCGGCCGGGGCCGTACCAGCAGCAGGATGAGCAGCCCGGCCCAGGCCAGCCGCAGCCACGCCGCTCCCCCGGGCCCGACCGTCCGGATCAGCGGGACCGACGCGCCGAGGCCGAGCTGTACGGAGGTCATCGCGGCCACCGCCAGGCCGGCGCCGGTACGGGTGGTTGTCATGGCGTCCAGTAGACGGGACCGGAACCGCTCGCGTCCACGTGACAGTTGTGGACGTACCGTTCGGATCATGTGAACAATAGGCGGGTGGACGTACGCCGCCTGGAGACGCTGCTGCAGCTGTCCCGGCTGGGCTCCATGCGCGCGGTCGCGGACGAGTTGCGGACCACCACGTCGACCGTGTCGCAGCAGATCGCGGCGCTGGCGCGGGAGGTCGGCACCCCGCTGATCGAGCCGCAGGGCCGGCGGGTACGGCTGACCCCGGCGGGCCGGCGGCTGGCGCAGCACGCGGTGACGATCCTGGCCGCGGTCGAGGCGGCCCGGCTCGACCTGGACCCGGCGGCCGAGCCGGCCGGCACGCTGCGGG
>DATEJJ010000783.1:0-2940 GCA_035278125.1 Rugosimonospora sp. | reverse complement strand
GAGGGCGCCGGCACCACCGGCGGATCGGCGGCCGACGCCGCGCACATCTTCGTCGTGCACAACCGCGCCGAGCTGGTCGCCGCGCTGGGCGGGAACAACGCCACCAACAACGGCAACAGCACCCCGAAGATCATTTTCGTGAAAGGTGTCATCGACGGCAACGCCGGCCCGGACAACACGCCGCTGGCGTGTGCCGACTACGCGGACCCGGCGTACACGCTCGACGCGTTCCTGGCCGCCTACGACCCGGCGGTCTGGGGCCGCACCAGCAAGCCCAGCGGGCCGCTGGAGGACGCCCGGGCCCGCTCGGTCAAGAACCAGACCGCGCAGGTGGTCCTCAACATCGGACCCAACACCACCATCATCGGCCTGCGCGGCGCCCTGGTGACCGGCGCCAACCTCAACGTGCACAACGTGGACAACGTCATCATCCGCAACCTGGAGTTCCGGGACGCGCACGACTGCTTCCCCGCCTGGGACCCGACCGACGGGGCCACCGGCAACTGGAACTCCAACTACGACACGCTGTCCGTCACCGGCGGCACCCACGTGTGGGTGGACCACGACACGTTCAGCGACGGCACGAACCTGGACTCGAACCAGCCGGTGCTGCTGGGCCGGCCGTACCAGGTGCACGACGGGCTGCTCGACATCACCAAGGGCGCCGACCTGGTGACCGTGTCGTACAGCTACTTCCACGACCACGACAAGACCATGCTGATCGGCTCCACCGACAGCCCGACCTACGACGTGGGCAAGCTGCGCGTCACGCTGCACGGCAACCGGTTCCAGAACCTCGGCCAGCGGATGCCGCGGGTACGCTACGGCCAGGTGCACGTCTACAACAACCTCTACCAGGTACCGCGGGCGAGCGGGCCGTTCGCCGAGGACGGCTACTCGTACTCCTGGGGTGTCGGCAAGAACTCCGCCATCTACGCCCAGAACAACTACGCCGACCTGGGTCCCGGCGTAGACCCGGCCACGTTCGTGCACTACTGGGGCGGTACCGCGATGACCGAGTCGGGGACGCTGGTGCGCTCCGGCGGTACGGTCACCCCGGTGAGCCTGCTGGGGGCATACAACGCGGCGAACACCACCCAGATCGGCACCGACGCCGGCTGGACGCCCACCCTCCACACCACGGTGCTGCCCACCATCGCGGTCCCGTTCGTGGTCCTCGCGACCGCGGGCGCGCACTGCCTCTGACGGCACACGCAGGGGACCGGCCAGCTCGGCAGCTGGCCGGTCCCTCCCTTGTGGACTCCCCGTGGAATCCCTTGTGGACGGTCGCTACCAGAGCCTGAGGCTGGACCAGTGCCGCGCGTCGGTGGACCGGAACACCACGCCGGTGTCCAGGTAGGTGAGGTACGTGCCGTCGTCCAGCATGGTGATCCCGTACGCGCCGGGTGGCAGCCCGGTGCCCGCGGGCGCGTACCGGGCGCCGCCGTCCCGGCTGGTCCACAGCACCAGCCCGACGTCCGGGGAGGTGCCGTTGACCGCGTGGGTACCGTCGGGCAGCACGATCGACGCCATCGTGGACACCGAGACCGAGTCGGGCAGGCTACCCGCCCGGTCCAGCCGCTGCCAGGTGTGCCCCGCGTCGCCGCTGCGGTACACCGCCGTGCCGGCGGCGCTGGTGACCACCGCGTACACGGTCTGCCCGTCCCTGCTCACCGGCTCCGCGTGGCCCTGGATCCGGTTCGGCGGGCCGGCCGGCACGTCCGTGAACGGGTGCACGGTCCAGCTGTGACCCCGGTCGGTGCTGACCGCGAGGGCCGGGTGCCGCGCCGCGTCGTACCCGTCCAGCCACAGCTCGCCGCCGGGCAGCCAGAGCGCGAGGTGCGACGACGCCACCGGCAGGATGTTGACCGGCCGGGTCAGGCCCGGCTGGTGGGCCAGCGGCGCGGCGCGCAGGGTGGCCGGGTCCACCGCGTACAGCGTGCAGGCGCCCTGCGCGGTGCCGGTGCACTCGGCCCAGCCGCCCGCGGGTACCCGGTCGACCGGCGTGGTGTCCCGGGCCACCTGCTGCCAGCTGGCGCCGCCGTCCCGGCTGACCACCTCCTGGAAGTGGCTGGCGAAGTCCGGGGGTGCCGGCACCCGCAGCGGACCGGCCGGCCCGTCGTACCGCAGCGCGGAGAAGACCCCGCCGCTGTGCGCGGTCAGCTGCTGCAGGCCGGTCACCACGTGCGCGGTCCAGGTCCGCCCGCCGTCCGCGGAGACCCGCAGCCGCAGCGGGCAGGCCCCGCCGCCGGCGCAGTCGCCGAACACCGCGTACAGGTGCTGCGCGTCGAAGCCGCCCACGGACAGCGGCCACCGGCGGCCGGGTGCCGTGGCCCACGCCGGCGGCGGGTTCGGGTTGTTGACGGAGGCCACCGGTGCCGGCTGCGCGTTCGCCGTGCCGGCCGGTACGCAGCCGGGGCCGGGCAGGTAGTACTCGTCGATGATCATGACGAGCTTGCCGCTGGCGGGGTCGAGTTGCGGGGACAGGATCAGCGTCGCGCCGGTCGCCACGCCGTCCCGCATCCAGTGCATCGTCACCGGGCCGCGGCCCATCCCCGTGACCATCAGGGGATCGCCCTGGCCGCCCCGGTCCGCCGGAACGACACGGCCGCGCCGGTCCGTGGGGCACTGCGCCGGAGGTACCGCCGGGATCACGATGGCCGCCACGCCGGCGGCGCGCAGCCTGCGGTTGGCGTCGGCCGGGTCGCCCAGGTAGTTGGCGGTCACCGTGACCGATCCGTCCGCCCCCGTGGCGACGGCATAGGCCGGGGTACCGGTGGCCGGGGTCAGCCCGATCGCCACGCACACGGCGGCCGCCACGGCCACCACGGAGCCGGACAGCGCGAGTACCCCGCGCCGCCGCAGCCGCCGCGACCGCGCCGCCGCGTCCCGGGCTCCCGGTACGCCGGACGCGCCGCGCTCGGCCACCACCCGGGTCAG
>DATEJJ010000782.1:0-2432 GCA_035278125.1 Rugosimonospora sp. | reverse complement strand
ACGAGATACGCCAGTTCCGTGCGTCGACGGTGCCGCGCAGCGCCGTGGTGGCCAGGTCCAGCCGATCCATCGAGCGGGACCGGTTGACCGCGGCGGTGGTCCCGCCGACGAACAGCGCGCCGAGGACGACCGGGCCGAGCACCACCGCGAGGAACGCGGCGGTCAATCGAGCACGCAGCGTCACCCTATCCTCCCGCACCGTTAGGTCGCTTCAGGTGCGATGCTGTCACAATCGGCGGCCTTTCGTCGGTGTGGCCGAAGGGTGTGGCGTGTCCGAATTTTCGGATGATTTGACGACGGAGTATCGGATGATCAAGGCCGAGCTCCGCGCCAGGCTGCTCGCCGACCGCCACGCACGGCCGCGGTCCGCGGATAATGCCTTGGTACGGGCACGGCTGGCCGATCTTGCCCGAGGGGTGGACTCGGTCGCCGGGTTCGTCCCGATGCCCGCCGAGCCGGGCGGCCCCGAACTGCCGGGCGCCCTCGCCACGGTCTGCGGCCGGCTGCTGCTCCCCGTGCTCCAGCCGGACAACGACCTCGACTGGGCGGTATACCGCGGCTCCCTGGTACCCGCACCGCGCGGCCTGCGCGAGCCACCCGGCCCGCCGCTCGGCCCGGACTGGATCGGTACCGCCAGCCTGGTGATCGTGCCCGCCCTCGCGGTGGACCGGCGCGGCGTACGGCTCGGACGCGGCGGCGGCTCCTACGACCGGGCCCTGTCCCGCGTGTCCCCCGGTACCCTCGTCGTCGCCGCGCTGTACGACGGCGAACTGCTGGACGAGGTGCCGGAGCAGCCGCACGACCGGCGCGTCGGCGCGGTCGTCACTCCGTCGGACGGCCTGATCCGGCTGCCGGTCACGTGATATCTCCGCGCCTGAGTAGACGGAAGCCACCCCGATGACGCACCATTGGCACTCGAAGACTGCGAGTGCCAGGAAACCCGGGAGGGCAACGTGCCGACGTACCAGTACGCGTGCACCGCGTGCGGCCACAAGCTGGAGGCGGTGCAGTCCTTCACGGACGAGCCGCTGACCGAGTGCCCGGAGTGCGCCGGCCGGCTGCGCAAGCTCTTCTCGTCGGTCGGCATCGTGTTCAAGGGCTCCGGCTTCTACCGCAACGACTCGCGCTCGGACGCGAAGTCCACGGACTCGGCCGCCAAGGAAGGCGCGAAGGACGGCGCCAAGGACGGCGCCAAGGAGACCGTGTCCACCGGCTCGGCGAAGTCCGAGACCAGTACCCCGGCGAAGTCCGACTCGTCCAGCAGCACCGCCACCCCGGCCAAGACCACGACCGCGACCCCGGCGGCTGCTTGATCAGCTCCAGTGCGGCGGGCGCTCGGCCAGCAGGCGTTCGTCGTTGTCGCCGCGCCGCTCGCCCCAGCCCTGGTCGGTGTCGTCGCGCGTCTGGTCCGGCAGCACCGCCGGCTCGTCGTCGAAGACGACCGGCCGCTGCGCGTCGTCGAAGGCGTCCACGGGCTCCACGGGAAGTAGGCTAGCGCGCATGGCTCTGGGCGACGACGACCGGCAGTGGCGACGCCCGTCCGGACCGCCCGAGCCGCCACCCGCCTCCCCAACCCCCGCGTCCCCGCCCTACGTCGGGCCGCCGCGGTCCACCCCGCCGCCGCGCGGCTGGCAGCCCCGCACCCTGATCCAGGTACCCCCGCCCCGCGCGCTACCCCCGCAGGACCAGCCCGCCCTGGACGCCCAGGAGCAGCAGGCGCGTACCGTCACCTTCGGCGTGGCCATGGTGGCCGGCGCGATCCTGTTGGTGGTGCTGTTCGTGGTGTGCGGCCGGGCGCTGCTGTAGCGGTCAGCGTCCCTGCCACACGATGTGGGCACCGGTGTCACCGGTCTTGAACACGTAGTAACCGGTGACCCCGCTGGCCGCGATCGCCAGTACCACCAGGATCAGCGTCACCGGCCCGAAGGCACGCGAGGTGCCGTGCCGGCGCCGGCGGCTGAACTGCATGCCGACGAGCGCGAGCGCGATCACGGCGAGCCCGCAGGTGAACCAGAAGGTCATGGTGCCGAAGTTCTGGTGGGTACTGATGCTGGCCAGGTCCTGGGGGGAGACGGAGTTCTCCCGGATCAGCCGGGCCTTGAACGCCTCCCCCGACTGCTTGGCGAGGAACGCCGCGCCGGGGGCGCCGATCGCCAGTGCGACCACGGCCCAGTCCACCCGCTTGCGGAAGCCCGGGAGCAGCCCGTACGCGAGAGTTACAAGGATCAACAGCGGGACGAAAACCACCGCCGCGTGCACGAGCAAAGGGTGGGCGGGTATGCCGAGAACCGTTTCGAACAAGGTTGACTCCAGCAGGTGAGGTTTCACGTCTTTCACGCACTGAGCAGTCCATCAGGTTCACCCCGGTTCGTGAAGATCCCACGCCGCCTCCTTTTCTTGAGTGATTCCATCCTGACGTGGTGCAATGGGCT
>DATEJJ010000781.1:0-11672 GCA_035278125.1 Rugosimonospora sp. | reverse complement strand
GCGGCCGGGTCGGCGTCGGGCAGCCCGGCCAGCGCCAGCATCTCGCGGGCCAGTGCCAGGGTCAGCTCCACCACGTCCGGCGGGCCGCCGCCGGCCAGTACCGCCACCGACTCGGCCACCTCGACCGCGTTGCCCGAGGCCAGCCCCAGCGGGGTGGACATGCCGGTGAGCAGCGCGACGGTACGCACGCCCTGCGCCGCACCCAGCTCCACCATGGTGCGGGCCAGCTCCCGGGCCTGGTCCACGGACTTCATGAACGCGCCCGAGCCCACCTTCACGTCCAGCACCAGCGCGCCGGTACCCTCGGCGATCTTCTTGCTCATGATGGAGCTGGCGATCAGCGGGATCGCCTCGACGGTACCGGTGACGTCGCGCAGCGCGTACAGCTTGCGGTCGGCCGGGGCGAGCCCCTCGCCGGCGGCGCAGATGGCCGCGCCCACGCCGCGCAGCTGGGCCAGGAACTCCTCATTGGACAGTCGGGTGCGGAAGCCGGGGATGGACTCCAGCTTGTCCAGGGTGCCGCCGGTGTGCCCGAGCCCGCGCCCGGACAGCTGCGGCACGGCGCCGCCGCACGCGGCCACCAGCGGGGTGAGCGGGAGCGTGATCTTGTCACCGACGCCGCCGGTCGAGTGCTTGTCCACAGTAGGTCGCTCCACTGTGGACAGGTCCAGCCGCTCACCGGAGGCGATCATCGCGGAGGTCCACCGGGAGATCTCGGCGCCGGACATGCCGCGCAGCAGGATCGCCATGGCCAGCGCGGCCATCTGCTCGTCGGCGACAACCCCCTTGGTGTACGCGTCGAGCACCCAGTCGATCTGCTCGTCGCTGAGCCGCCCGCCGTCCCGCTTGGTCCGGATGACGTCCACCGCCGCGAAACTCACGCTTCTTCCTCCCACCGCAGCGGTACCTCGGTGGGCGGCTCAGCCTCGCCGGCCCAGTACGTCGCGCCGTCCTCGGCCACCACGACGACCCGCGGCGTACGGCTGCGGCCCCAGGCCACCACCGGCCCCGCCGCCGGCCAGGTACCCGCCTCTTCCAGGATGCCCGCCGGCTCGTCCCCGGCACCGGTGGACCGCTCCCAGTACCCGGTCCAGACGCGCTCCCCGCCGGCCACGTCCGGGTGCACGAACACCGTGCCGCGGCCGTGGAACTCACGCAGCTTCACCGGGATCGCCGGGCTCTTCGCCACCGGCTCGCGCGCCGGCAGGTACTCCGCCCCGAACGCCTGCGGCAGCAGCTCCGCCATGGACAGCGGCACCGGCCACGCGTCCACCAGGCAGTCCGGCCCGCCGTGCTCCCACAGCAGCTGGCGGCAGCGCCCGCACGGCATCAGCGGGTCCCCCTGGCTGTCCACACAGGACAGTGCGACCAGCCGGCCGCCGCCGGTGGCGTGCAACTGCGACACCACACCGCATTCGGCGCACAGGGTCAGGCCGTAGGAGGCGTTCTCGACGTTGCAGGCGAGCACCATCCGGCCGTCGTCCACCAGCGCGGCCGCGCCCACCGGAAACTCCGAATAGGGGGCGTACGCCCGCTTGCGTACCGCGATCGCGGCGGCGCGCAGCCCGTCCCAGTCGATGTCGGTCATCCCCATCAGCCCTTGACGTACGGCTTGCCGTCTGCCGCCGGCGCGCGTACCCGCCCGACCAGGCCGGCCACCGCGACGATGGTCACCAGGTACGGCAGCATGCTCAGGAACTCGTTCGGGATCGGGCTGTTGATGCTGAACAGCGAGTCCCGCAGCGCGCCGAAGAAGCCGAACAGCAGCGCGGCCATGGTGGCGCCGACCGGGCTCCACCGGCCGAAGATGAGGGCGGCCAGCGCGATGTAGCCGCGCCCGGCCGCCATGTTCTGGGTGAACGAACCGACCCCGCCCAGCGTCAGGAACGCACCGCCCGCACCGGCGATGACCCCGGCGACCAGCACGTTGCGGTACCGCATGCCGCGCACCTTGATGCCCACGGTGTCCGCGGCCGTCGGGTGCTCGCCCACCGCCCGGGTACGCAGCCCCCACCGGGTGTGGAACAGCCCGAAGTGGACCAGTACCACCAGCACGATCGCGACGTACACGAGCACGTTCTGCTGGAACAGCGCCGGCCCGAGCAGCGGGATCTTCGCCAGCCCGGGGATGTTCCAGGCCGACATGACCGGCGGGAAGTTGAACTTGTCCGAGTTGGGCTGCATGAGCTGGGTGAACAGGAAGCCGGTGAGGCCCAGCGCGAAGAGGTTCAGCACCACGCCGAGCACCACCTGGTCCACCAGGTACCGGATGGCCAGCACGGCCAGCAGCGCCGCGATCAGTACCCCGCCCAGCGCCGCGGCCACCACGCCCAGCCAGATCGAGGCGAACACCGTACCGAACAGCGCGCCCGCGAAGGCGCCGGTGAGCATCTGGCCCTCGATCGCCACGTTGATCACGGCGGTACGCTCGCACAGCACACCGGCCAGCGCGCCGAACACGAGCGGGGTGGCGCCGCGGATCGTGTTGCCGCCCACGTCGCCCAGGGGCAGCACGTTGCCCGCGTACTGCCAGCAGAGGAACGAGACCAGGAAGGTGGTCAGGGCCACCGCGGTGAGCCCGCCGAACCAACGCGCCGCCGGCCGGGCCACCAGCGCGGCGCCGGCCAGCGCGCAGACCAGCCCGAAGCCGATCGCGCCCGCCTTCGCCGGTACCGGCAGCGCCGTGCCGGCCGTGGTGGTGGACAGCGTGAACCGGGCGTCGTGCCCGGCCTTGGCGAGCACCCCGAACAGCACGGCGGCGAGCAGGCCCAGCCCGATGTAGACCCCCCCGGCCTTGCGCGAGCGGGACCAGAAGCCGGCCGGCGCGGCGGTACCCGGGGTGTCGTACACGGTGAGCGTCGTGGTCATCTGCTACCAGCCCTTCGCCAGCGTGCCGGCACCGGTACCGCCGCGCGCGGCGCGCAGCCGGAAGATCTCCCGCACCAGGCCGGGCGCGGCGATCAGGATGACGATCACCGCCTGGACCACGGTGACCAGGTCGATGGCCACGTGTGAATAGGACTGCATCCGGTTGCCACCGGCGTGCAGCGCGCCGAACAGCAGCGCGGACGCCGCCACGCCCCACGGCTTGCCCCGCCCGAGCAGGGCCACGGTGATCCCGTCGAAGCCGATCGTGCCGCTCACCGACGGGGTGAGCGAGTAGGCGGTGCCCTGGATCCAGACCCCGCCGCCGAGCCCGGCCAGCGCACCGGAGACCACCATGGCGAGGATGTACGTGCGCGCCACGCTCATGCCGGCGGTACGCGCGGCGTCCGGGTTGGAGCCCACCGCGCGCAGCTCGAAGCCGATCGTGGAGCGCTGCAGCAGCCAGTACACGCCGGCCGTGGCCAGCACCCCGAGCACGATCGCGAGGTTCCAGCGCAGGTTGGCGCCGCCGAGCAGGGGCAGCTGGGCGGTGGTGCGGATCGGCTTGCTGATCGGGTCCGGGCGGGACGGGTCGTGGATGCCCTGCTGGCGGATCACCCAGTAGAGCAGTTCCAGCGCGACATAGTTGAGCATGATCGTGACGATGACCTCGTGCGCGCCGGTACGCGCCTTGAGGTAGCCCGCGATACCGGCCCATACCGCGCCGGCGAGGGCCGCGCCGAGCAGCGCCGCGATCAGGTGGATGCCGTACGGCAGGTGCAGGGCCAGGCCGACCACGGCGCCGCCGATACACCCCATGATCACGGCACCCTGGGCGCCGATGTTGAACAGGCCGCCGCGGAACGCGAAGGCCACGGCCAGGCCGGTGAAGATCAACGGCGCGGTGTACGTGAGCGTCTCGGAGATCGGCATGAACACCGCGCTCCACGAGTTGGTGCCGCTGAACGCGCCGGAGACGGTGGCCGGATCGATGATCGAGCCCTTCACCAGGTTCGCGTACGCGCCCCCGACCAGGGACAGGGAGTCCCCGAGTACCGTGCCCGGGACGGCGAAGAAGTAGCCCCACTCGGAGCGCACCTGCTGGTCGCCGATGACGATCAGGATGGCGCCCACCACCAGTGCGATCACGATCGACAACACCGTCACGGTGACCGTGTTCGCGCTGGCTAACCAGGCCAGCGCCCGCAGCGCCGGTCCGGGCCGCCGTGGCGCTGCCTGCTCCTTCTCCTGTACCGGCGCGGTCGTCACGCCTGCTCCTCGGTGATGCCGGCCATCAGCAGGCCCACCTGTTCGCGGGAGGCGCCGGCGGGCAGGGTGGCGAGGATCTTCCCGCGGTACATCACGGCGATCCGGTCGGCCAGGCCCAGCACCTCGTCCAGTTCGCTGGAGACCAGCAGGATCGCGGCGCCGTCATCGCGCTCGCGGACGACCCGCTCGTGGATGAACTCGGTGGAGCCGACGTCCACGCCCCGGGTGGGCTGCGCGGCCACCACCATGCGCAGGTCGCGGGAGAGCTCCCGGGCCACGATCACCTTCTGCTGGTTGCCGCCGGACAGCGTGCCGACCGGGGTCTCCGCCGATGAGGTGCGGATGTCGAACTCGCCGATCAGCTCGCGGGCCGCCTGACCGATCGCGGCCGGGCGCAGCGCCAGGCCGGCGGCGTACGGCGGCTGGTCGTACACGTCCAGCACCAGGTTCTCCGCGACGGTGAAGTCCTTGACCAGCCCGTCCACGCTGCGGTCCTCGGGGATGTAGCCGACGCCGGTCCGCAGCGTGTCCTTGGTGTTGCGGGTGGCGATGCTCTGCCCGCACACCTCGATCTCGCCGCCGGACACCGGGCGCAGGCCCATGATCGCTTCGACCAGCTCGGTCTGCCCGTTGCCCTGTACGCCCGCGATGCCGAGCACCTCGCGCTCGCGCACCTCCAGGTCGACCCCGTCCACGGCGGCGTGCCCGCGGTCGTCGTACACGCGCAGCCCGCGGACGGACAGCACCAGGTTGCCCGGGTCGGCCGGGGCCTTCTCCACGGTCAGCCGGACACTGCGCCCGACCATCAGCGCGGCCAGCGCGTCCTCGGACTCGTCCGGCTGGGCGGTGCCGACGATCTGGCCGCGGCGTACCACCGTGATCCGGTCGGCGATCGCCTTGACCTCTTTGAGCTTGTGCGTGATGAAGACGATGGACTTGCCCGCCGCCTTGAGCGTGCGCATCACGGCGAGCAGCTCGTCGGTCTCCTGCGGGGTGAGTACCGCGGTCGGCTCGTCCAGGATCAGCAGGTCGACCTCGCGCAGCAGCGCCTTGACGATCTCGACCCGCTGCTGTACGCCGACCGGGAGGTCCTCCACCACGGCGTCCGGGTCGACGGGGAGCCCGTACCGCTGGGAGACCTCGACCACGTGGGACCGCGCGGTACGCCGGTCCAGAAGCCCCACCGCGGGCGCCCGGGTCTGCTCCGCGCCCAGCATGATGTTCTCGGTCACCGTGAACACCGGTACCAGCATGAAGTGCTGGTGCACCATGCCGATGCCAGCGGCGATCGCGTCGCCCGGGCTCCGGAAGTGCCGCACCTCGTCGTCGACGAGGATCTCGCCCTCGTCCGGCTGCAGCAGGCCGTACAGCACGTTCATCAGGGTGGACTTGCCCGCGCCGTTCTCGCCGAGCAGGGCGTGGATCTCGCCCGGCTCGACCACCAGGTCGATGTGGTCGTTGGCGACCAGATCACCGAAGCGCTTGGTGATGCCGCGCAGCTCGAGTTTCAGGGCAGTCCTCCTGGAGGCACGAAGGGGCTGCTGCGACCGCAGCTCCGGGCCGGTGCGCGAGGCTACCGACCCGGAGCGGCGGGTGCGCCTCGCGTGATCATTGCACGCGAGGCGCCACCCTGGCACTACTTGGGTTGGGCGGGTGAGGTCACCATGATCTTTCCGGAGATGATGTCCTGCTTCAGTTGGTCGATCTCACTCTTCAGGGCGTCCGGAACCTTGCTGTCGAACTGGTGGTACGGCGCGAGCTGTACCCCGTTGTTGGCCAGCGTGCCGATCGAGCCGGTGCCGCCCTGGAGCGAGCCGGCCGCCAGCTTCAGCACCGCGTCCTTCACCGTGTCCGAAATGTTCTTGACCACGGTGGAGAGGAACACGGAGCAGTACTGCGAGGCGCTGTTGCAGCCGTCCTGGTCCACCCAGATCACGCTGAACTTGCCGTTGGACTGCTGCGCCGCCGAGGCGGTACCCAGGCCGGTGCCGCCCGCGACGGGCAGGATCACGTCCGCGCCCTGCGCCACGAACGCGTCGCTGAGCTGCTTGCCCGCGTTCTGGTCGGTGAACGGGTTCTGCCCGGGTACGAAGCTGCCGTTCTGGGTGGTCTTGTTCCAGCCCAGCACCTGGACATTCTTGCTCTTGACCTGGTTGTAGTGGGCCACGCCGTCGACGAAGCCGTCCATGAAGATCGTCACCGGCGGGATCTTCAGGCCGCCGTACGTGGCGACCTTGCCGGTCTTGCTGTATCCGGCCGCGAGATAACCGGCCAGGTACCCGGCCTGAGCGGTGTCAAACTGCATCGAGTAGACGTTGGACATCGCGATGGACGAGTCGATGATGGCGAACTTCTTGTTCGGGTACGCCTTCGCCGCCTTCGAGGTGGCGTCGGCCATCAGGCCGCCGACCGCGACGATCAGGTCGCAGTTCTTCCCCGCGTACGCGTTGAGGTTGGGTGTGTAGTCGGCCTCGGAGCCCGACTGCGTGTACTCACTCGTGATGTTGCTGTTCTCCTTGCCGGCGGCCTGCAGGCCGGCCCAGGCGGAGGCGTTGAACGACCGGTCGTTGATGCCACCGGTGTCCGTCACCATGCACGCGTGCACCTTGGTGCCGCTCGCGCTGGCCGCCGAACTGGCGCCGCTGCTGCCGTTGTTCGCTGGAGGCTTGCCGCAGGCCGCGGAGGCGAGCACCAGGCCACCGACCGCGAGCACGCCGAACAACCTCATCCCACGCGCTTGGCGCAAGACGATCTCTCCTTCCCACTGCACCGCAGGGTCGCGGCGCTGTTGATGGACGGGAGCGTACGCCTGGCCCCCGGCCAGAAGCGCGATATCAGCCGGTACCGCGCCGGGACGTTACCCGGCCGAGACGCACTCGTGTCCCGGATTCGCTTGATCGCGAGGCAATCGCCCTGACCAGCATAAACGGGTACTTACAGCCAAAACTCACCGATCGCGGCATTAGCCAGCGCCAGCACGACGATCGCGATGAAGTGACCCCGGTTCACCTTCTCCCGGTTGCGGGAGAAGAAGGTCATGGCCAGGATGGCCAGCGCGACAACGATCTTGATGGCGATGGCGGCGGGCGGCTGGTCCTGGTCGGCCGGGTGCAGCGGCGAGGCGAGCAGCAGCCCGGTGACCAGCTGCGTCGCGGCGCCCACCAGCATGGCCACGTTGATCCGGATCCGGCCGGAGAGGTACTGCGCGATGGCCCCGCCGAGCAGCAGGGCGAAGCCGATCAGGTGCAGGTAGACGAGCACCTTGAAGAGCACGTGCATCTATCGAGTCCGATCTGTCGAGGTCCGTCTCGCGGGTACCCACAGGAACCCGCGGGAAAGCCACGGCACGGCAGTATGCCCGACCCCACCGGCTCCCCCTGCACGGGGGCTGCCCCGCCGGTCAGTCCACCGCCCAGACCTGGACCGCCGGCCCGTCGCCGGGCAGCTCCCCGTCCAGCGGCGCGCCGCCGTACAGGTTCTCGCCCCGGTGCGGTACCGGCACCGGCTCCCCCGGTGCCCGCCGGGCCAGTACCAGCAGCCGCTGGTCGGGCGTCTCCCGCCAGAACGCGAGCGCGTCCTCGGATACGTCCGCCCAGCGCAGGCCGCCGGTACGCAGGGCGGGCTGGGCCCGGCGCAGCGCGATCAGCTCGCGGTACCAGCGCAGCGCGGCCGTGTCCCAGGTGGACGGTCGGTGCCAGGGCATGGGCCGGCGGCCGTCCTCCCCGTTCACGCCCTCCAGCCCCAGCTCGTCTCCCGCGAAAACCATCGGTACCCCGGGCAGCGTGGCGAGCAGCCCGGCGGCCACCTCGCGCCGGGCCGGGTCGCGTACCACCGTGCGGATGCGGGGCGTGTCGTGCGAGCCGAGCAGGTTCCACGAGTTGGTCAGCGAGCGCCAGGAGATCCGGGCGGCGAAGCCGCGCAGCGTCGCGTGTACCGCCGGCCCACCCCACCGGGGCACCGGCACCGGTACCCCGAGGAAGTGCGTGAGGTCCAGCTCGGGCGCGCGCAGCCACGTCCACAGTGGACGGGTGAAGCCGGCCTGGTTCATGGTCCCGTGCCAGCCGTTGCGGTCCAGGTCGCCGGTGGCGTCGTGGGTGTGCTCGGCGACCAGCAGCGCGTCTTCGCGTACCCCGGTGACCGCCGCTCGCAGCGCGGCCGCCACCTCGTGCGCGTAGTCGTCGCCGGCCAGCCGGCCCGTCATGTTGGCCACGTCCACCCGCCAGCCGTCCAGGTCGCGCAGCCAGCGGGTGGCCACCCCGTTCGCCGGGTCCAGGAACCGGCGGCGCAGTTCGGCGCTGCCCCAGTTGAGCTTCGGCAGGGTCGGGAAGCCCTGCCACGACTCGTACCGGCCCTGACCGTCCACGTAGTACAGCGACGGGTCGGCCACCCACGGGTGGGTGTCCCCGGTGTGGTTGGTCGTCAGGTCGCCGATCAGCCGGATGCCCCGGTCGTGCAGCGCCTTGGCCAGCCGGTGCAGCGCCGGCTCGCCGCCGAGCAGCGGGTCCACCACGTCGAAGGAGGACGCGTTGTAACGGTGGTTGGACGGGGCCGGGAAGACGGGCGTGAGGTACACGGCGGTGCAGCCGAGCGCCTCGATGTGGTCGAGGTGCGCGGCGATGCCGTCCAGGTCGCCACCGTAGAACTGCACCGGCGTCTGCGGCCCACTGCCGATCACCGGATCGTCCCAGTCACACGGCACGGCCCAGCCCGGCGGCTGGCGGTCGGCCGCGGCGGCGGAGCGGGCGAACCGGTCCGGGAAGATCTGGTAGACCACGCTGCCCGCGTGCCAGGCCGGGGGCGGCGGGTACGCGACGAGCCGGAAGTCGGTGCCGTCGGGTACGTCGTGCTCCACCACGCCCAGCGCGGTGAGCCACCGGTACCGGCCGGCCGCGTCCACGAGCAGGAAGCGGTAGTTCGTCACCGGGTTGCGTACCCGCACCTCGGCCCGCCACCACACCTCGCCCCGTGCCTGGCGGTCCACACTGGACATGGTGAACGCCGGCTCACCGTCCGGTGTGGACCGTACCCACACCATCACCACGCCGGCGTCCACCGGTACCCGCGCCCACACGGTGACGGTGTCACCGAGGGCCGGCGCCGGGTCCGACACGTACAGCGGCGAACCGTCGTGGTGTGGTTGTGCTGTCATCCCTTTACCGCCCCCACGGTCAGGCCCGACACGATGTACCGCTGCAGGAACTGGAACAGCACCACGGTCGGGATCGCGGTGAGCAGCGAGCCTGCGGCGAACATACCGAAGTTGGCGTTGCGCTGGTCCTGCATCAGACCGTACAGCCCGACCGCGAGGGTCTTGTTCGCGGGACTGGTGAGGAAGGTGCTGGCGAGCAGGAACTCGTTGATGGTGAAGATGAAACTGATGAGCACGGTGACCGCGAGGATCGGCGCGACCAACGGTAGCGTGATCCGGAAGAAGGTCTGCGCGTGGCTGGCGCCGTCCATCACGGCCGACTCGTCGATCTCCTTCGGTACCGTGTCCAGAAAACCCTTCATGAGCCAGGTGTTGACGCCCAGCGAGCCGCCGAGGATGACCAGCAGCAGGCCCCAGGTGGTGTTCAGCCCGATCGCCGGGTAGAAGTCGCCGATCGCACCGAACATGAGGTAGATGGCGACCACGGCGAGGAACTGCGGGACCATCTGGATCAGCAGGATGGACATCAGCCCGACGCGCCGCCCGGTGAACCGCATCCGGGAGAAGGCGTACGCGGCGAGCATGGACACGAACATGCCGACCGCCGCGGATACTCCGGCGATGAGGATCGAGTTGAGGTACCAGTGCCCGAACGCGGTGCGGTGGAACAGGTCGGCGAAGTTGCCCAGCCCGGCGCCGGTGGGTACCAGGTTGGTGGAGGAGAGGGTACCGACCGGGTTGATCGCCGCCGATACCACGAACACGACCGGGAACAGCGAGAACGCCACGGCGGCGAGCCCGACCGCGTGCCGCCAGCCGACGGCGCGGATCCAGTTCACGAGTACACCTCCTCGAAGCGGCTGCTGCGGCGGAAACCGATGAGGGATACGGTGGCAACGATCGCGAAGATGTAGACGGAGACCGCGGCGGCGAAGCCGTACTGGGCGCCCTGCCCGCCGAAGGCGAGCCGGTACGTGTACGTGATGAGCAGGTCGGTGGCGCCCACGCTCGGGTTGGTCGCCGGGAACGGGCCGCCGTCGGTGGTGAGCCGGATCGCGTTGAAGTTGTTGAAGTTGAACGCGAACGAGGCGATCAGCATCGGCGCCAGCGAGACGAGCAGCAACGGCAGCGTGATGGCCCGGAACCGGCTCCACGCCCCGGCGCCGTCCATCCCGGCCGCCTCGCCCAGCTCCCGGGGTATCGCCTGCAGCGCGCCGGTCGCCAGCAGGAACATGTACGGGTACCCGAGCCAGAGCTGCACCAGGATGACGGCCAGCCGGGCGGTCCACACCTCGCCCAGCCAGTCCACATTGGTACCCAGGATCCGGTTGATCAGCCCGAACTCCTGGTTGAACATGTCCGTCCAGACCATCAGCATGGCGAAGGCCGGCATGGCGTACGGCAGCACCAGCAGCACCCGGTACACCGAGCGGCCGCGCACCCGGTCGCTGTTCAGCGCCAGCGCGCACAGCAGGCCGAGCGCGAACTGGGCCAGCACGGTACCCAGCGCGAACGCGAAGTTCCACAGCAGCGTGCGCAGGAACGGCCCGTTGATGCGGGCGTCGGTGAGCACGCGGGAGAAGTTGCTGAACCCGACGCCCACCTTCCAGCCCTGCGGCAGCCGGGCGCCCGCACTGTCTACAAAGGAGCCCGTGGCACCGTCGGCCCGCCACACGTGCCCGGTCTTCGTTTCGGTGACGCAGTCGCAGCCCTTGGCGTACCGGCGGGTGGGTGCGCCGTCGTACGCGCGGGTCAGCCCGGCCGCCAGGATCGCACCGGTCGCGGTGGGTACCCGGAGGTTGGCGATGTCGTGCGTGGCGGAGTCGCGCGCGCTGGCCTGTGCGAGGTTCAGCAGGGTGTACCCGGGCGCGGCGGTGATCCGTCCGAAGGAGACGGTCGCGGTACCGGCCGGCAGCGGGCGCAGCCCGTCCGCGTCACCCCGGTAGGTGTGGCCGGACGGGTCGACGAGCAGGAAGACGAGCTCGCCGGTGGCCGGGTCGCCGGTGGTCGCCACCGACAGTCCATACGCGACGGACCCGGGTACCTGCGTCACCGAGGCGGACTGGATGGACACGATCGCGTCCTGCTTGCCGCCCCGGTGCGCGTCGCCGTAGTTGGTGAACGCGGTGCTCACCGTGTACAGCACCGGGACCACCTGGAACGCGATCAGCAGCAGGGTGCCGGGCAGCAGGTACTTGGCGGGTACGTGCCGGCGGCTCAGGTACACCGCGAAGATGAGTGCGGTGGCGGCGGCCAGCACGCCCAGTGCGACCCAGGCGTGCCCCGAGATGAGCGGGAAGGCGCCCCAGACGGCGAGCGCCGCGACCAGGCCGAGCAGCACGAGCTTCGCGGCCAGGCCGGACAGCCCGGTCGGTCGGGCGGCGGGCGC